>JAIROU010000436.1 GCA_031257375.1 Bifidobacteriaceae bacterium | reverse complement strand
CTGGGCTCGGACAGCTTGACCTGGAACCAGTAGTTGGTCGGGTAGTAGGTGTTTCCCACCGGCTCGCCGGTGTAATTGGAGTTACAGCGGCTGGCGATCAGGCCGTCGATCGCGTGGGCCGGGGCCCAGTTGGTCGACATGTTGCCATAGGCCGGGTTGTTGGCGGAAGGAGATGTCAACGAGTTCTGCGCCTGCGACTTGGCGGTGGCCCGGGCGCCGCTGACACGCGACAGGTTCTGCGGATCGGTCACCGACCAGCCGGCCGGGGCGGCCGGGGTGTGCGCCCACGGGTTCTCGCCGTAGATCGCGACTTCGTTGATCTGCATGCCGCCGGTGGTGACGCGGGCCAGCGTCGAGGCGATGCGCACGGACTTGACCGGCGTGGCGGTCGAGACCGGGTGCGACTTGGTCAGCGTCCACCACACGTTGCAGGCGCCGTGGACCCGGCCGAACGAGTCGGTGGTGGTCCAGTTGACGCCGTCGGGCGAGACTTGCACCTGGTATTCGTTGGCGCAGTTGGCGCCCCAGTAAATGACGATCTCGGAGACTGTGGTCGCCGCCGGGAGGTCGATCTGGACCCAACTGTTGTTCGTCTGAGCGGCGGTGTAGGCGTCGGCCGGGTAACCGTTGACCTCGCCGTGCGGGTAACGGGACACCCAACTGGTGTACTCGCTGCCGTCGATCACGTTGGCGGGCGCATAGGCGCCCGCGGTCGAGTTGGCCGGGTCGATCTCGCTGAAATAGGAGCTGGCCGTGACCGTGCCGGTCGCGGCGATATTGGTGGGCGCCGGGCCGGCCGGTGGCGCCGGAGTGATGGCGGCGATCGCCGCCGGGGCCACCGCCAGGCCTAGCGCCAAGGCAACGGATCCCGCGGCGACGCAGGCGGCGATCCTTCGCCGGCTGCGGTGGGTTGTTCGAGATGAAATCATCGTGTCTAACGATCCTTCTTTGGTCGTGACTGTTTGGCTGCCGCTGCCTGAGCTCCGGCCGGGATCCCTCGACGACGAGGGAAATGAAGACACCTGAGGCGACCATTCAATTTCATCACGATCAGCGTGATCGCACAAGAGCAATGGGCCTGTGATCGCTCACCAAATCTCAAAACGTGCCCGGTTGGACCAGCGCGGAACTCGCCCCGCTTCGCCCGCCAGGTTGAGCATCGCCAGGGCGGCTTGGGCGGCTTCGGCGCCTTTGTCCTCCCGCGAGCCCGCGAGGCCCGCGCGGTCAATCGCCTGGGCCTCGTCGTCGCAGGTCAGCAGGCCGAAGCCGATCGGCTTGGCGGTCTCGAGGGCGACCTGGGCGAGGCCGGCGGCAGCGGCCTGGCAGACGTACTCGAAGTGCGGGGTGCCGCCCCGGATGACCACGCCCAGGGCCACCGCCGTGTCGGCCGGGCCGGGGCCGGGAGCAACGCCACGCCCGGTCAGCGCCCATTTCGCGGCCAGCGGCAGCTCGAAGGCGCCGGGCACGCGCGTCACCCAGAACTCGGCGCCGGCCGCCGCGAGCGCCCGCGAGGCGCCGGCCACCAGGCCGTCCATGACGCCCGCGTGCCACAGCGAGGCCACCACCGCCACCCGCCAAGGCCCGCCGCCGGGCCGCCGCCCGGCCGCCGAATTCAGCGACGGCGCCCCGGAGCCCGCCATCAACTAGCCTCTTCCAAGCCGCCGCCACGCAGGTTGTGCCCCAACTGCCGGGCCTTGGTGTCCAGGTAGCCGGAGTTGTGGGCCGTCCGGCCGACCTCCAGGCGCTCGACCCGCGCCACCTCGACCCCCAGGGCGGTCAGCCCCTCGACCTTGGCCGGGTTGTTGGTCAGCAACACGATCGGCTCCAGGCCGAGATCCTTGATGATCGCCCCGGCGGCGCCGTATTCGCGCCGGTCGACCGGCCAGCCCAGCTCCAGGTTGGCCTGGACCGTGTCGCGCCCCCGGTCCTGCAGGGCGTAGGCCTCGATCTTGGCCTTCAACCCGATCCCCCGGCCCTCGTGGCCGGCCAGGTAGACCACCGCCCCGCCCTCGGCGTCGGCCCGGCGCAGGGCCGCCGCCAGTTGGGCGCCGCAGTCGCAGCGCTCAGACCCGAAGGCGTCCCCGGTCAGGCACTCGGAGTGGACGCGCACCACGTGGCCCGGCCGCGAGCGCGCCACCAGCGCCACGTGCTCCTGGCCGGTGCGCAGGTCGCGGTAGCCGCAGATGTCGAATTGGCCGTGGGCGGTGGGCAGGAAGGCCCGCCCCGTCGCCACCACCCGTTTGGCCTCGGCCGCGCCCGATGCCGCCGCCTCGCCCTCGCTCGGCACGTCGCCGTGGGCGCGCCGCCAGGCGATCAGGTCGGCGATCGTCAGCAGGACCAGGCCGTCGCGGCTGGCGATGGCGGCCGTGTCGGGCAGGCGCATCATCGAGCCGTCCTCGCGGACCATCTCGGCGATGCCGGCCACCGGCTCGAGGCCGGCCAGGCGGCAGAGGTCGACCGCCGCCTCGGTGTGCCCGCCCCGGTGCAGCACCCCGCCCGGCACCGCCCGCAGCGGCAGGACGTGGCCGGGCCGGATCAGGTCGCCCGGGCCGGAGGCCGGATCGGCCAGCGCCCGCAAGGTGGTCGCCCGGTCGGCGGCCGAGATGCCGGTGGTGACGCCGCGGGCGGCGTCGACCGTGACCGTGTAGGCGGTCCGGCGGGGATCCTCCGAGTTCGGCACCATCAGCGGCAGGTTGAGGGCGTCGGCCCGCCCGCCGGTCATCGGCGCGCAAAGATAACCCGAGGAGTGGCGGATGATCCAGGCGATCCAGTGGGAGTCGACCCCGGCGGCGGCGATGACCGCGTCGGCCTCGTTCTCGCGGTCGGCGTCATCGGTCACCAGGACGGGCCGGCCGGCCCGGATGGCCTGAAGCGCCTGTTCGACGGTGCCGGTCCGGATCATCTTTGGACCAGCCGCTCGAGGTATTTGGCCACGATGTCGACCTCCAGGTTGACCGTGTCGCCGACCTTCAGGCCGCCCAAGTTGGTGCCCGCCAAGGTGGTCGGTATGAGCGAGACCGAAAAGACGGCATCGTCCACCGCGACGACCGTCAACGACACCCCGTTGATGGCGATGGCGCCCTTCTGGGCGATGTACTTGGCCAAGTCGGCCGGCGCGGCGAAGGCCAGGTTGGCGTCCTCGCGGGCGGCCAGGGCGCCGACGCCGTCGATGTGGCCCTGGACGATGTGCCCGCCCAGGCGGGCGTCCGCCCTCAGCGACCGCTCCAGGTTGACCGGCTGGCCGGGCGCCAGCGAGCCGAGGTTGGTGCGGCGCAGGGTCTCGGCCATGACGTCGGCCGTGAAACTGGCCTGGTCGCGCTCCGCGACCGTCAGGCAGACCCCGTTGACGGCGATCGAATCACCCAGTTCAGCGTCCTCCAGGACGGTCCGGGCCTCGACCGACAGCCGGGTCGGCGTGGCCTGAAGGACCCGTCCGACTTCCTCGATCAAACCAGTGAACATGATCACCTTCCCACCTCTATGAACACGTCGTCCCCGATCCGCTCGAGGCGCCGGGTGCGCCAGCGCGACGCTTGATCAACCGACTCTATGCCCAACTGCCCGAAGGCGGCCAGCCCCCCGGCCCCCAGCAGGGCCGGCGCCAGGTAGCAGTCGATCTGGTTGACCAGCCCGGCCCGCAAGAAGGCGGTGGCCACCGTCGGGCCGCCCTCGATCAGCAGGTGGCGGACCTCGCGGGCGGCCAACTGGCGCAGCGCCTGGGCCGGCTCGTGGGTCCTGACGTGCAAATACTCCGTCGCCCCGAGGCCGCGCTCGCCCATCACGACGCGCAGCGGCTGGTGCTCGTAGAGCGAGCCGTCCGGCTGGCGGGCGGTCAGCTTGGGCCGGTCGGCCAAGAAGGTGCCGGTGCCGACCATGATGGCGTCGACCTCGGCCCGGCGCTGGTGGGCGTGGCGGCGCGAGGCGGCGCCGGTGATCCACTGCGACGAGCCGTCGGCGGCGGCCACCCGGCCGTCCAGGGAGGCCGCCAGTTTCAAGGTGACGTAGGGCCGCCCGGTGGTGATGGCGTGGACCCAGGCCCGGTTCAGCGCGATGGCCCGGCCCGGGTCGACGTCCGACTCGATCTCGATGCCGCGCCGGCGCAGGCAGGGGCCGCCGCCGGTGGCGGCCGGGTTCGGGTCGGACAGGGCGTAGACCACCCGGCCGAGGCCGGCCTCGGCCAGCGCCTTGGAGCACGGCCCCGTCCGGCCGTGGTGGTTGCAGGGCTCCATGGTGACGTAGGCGGTGCCGCCGGCCACGTTGACGCCCCGGCGGGACGCCTCGGCCAGGGCGGCCACCTCGGCGTGCGGCGTGCCCGCGCCGCAGTGGTGGCCCTCGGCCACCAGGTTGCCCCGGCGGTCGGTGATGACGCAGCCGACCCTGGGGTTGGGGCCGTGTTTGGGTCCCAGCTCGGCCAGCTCGAAAGCGCGGTCGAGGGCTTGGTCCGGGGTCAACGGGCGGCCTCCCTCAGCGCCCGGATCTCGGCCGCCGGGTCGGCCGCGCCGAAGACGGCCGACCCGGCCACTATCACGTCGGCCCCGGCGGCCGCGATCCTCGGGGTGGTCCCGCGGTCGGCGCCGCCGTCGATCTGCAGTTTCACCGGTCTGGCCCCGATCAGCCGCTTGGCCTGCTCCAGTCTGGCCAATGAGCGCTCGATGAAGCTCTGGCCGCCGAAGCCCGGCTCGACCGACATGATCAGCACCATGTCGACCTCTTCCAGCAGGTCCTCGACCGCCGCCACCGGCGTGGCCGGGTTGATCGCCACCGCCGCCTTGGCGCCTTCGGCCCGGATCGCCCGGGCCAGCCGCACCGGCGCCCGCGCCGCCTCGAGGTGGAAGGTGACCGACGCCGCCCCGGCGGCCGCGTATTGCGGCGCGAATCCGTCCGGGTTGTCGATCATCAGATGCACGTCCGTCGGCAGCGGGCTGATCTGGGCGATCCGCCGGATCACCGGCAGCCCGATGGTCAGGTTCGGCACGAAATGCCCGTCCATGACGTCGAGGTGAACCCAGTCGGCCGAGGCGATCCGCCCCAGCTCCCGTTCCAGATTGGCGAAGTCAGCCGTCAGAATCGACGGGGAAATCTCAACCGGCACTGCAACAGGGTACCGCGCCGCGCCCGGCCGGAATCCATTTCGGCGACACGGTTAGACGGTTCACGGTTCGGCGGGCGGCAGGCGGTAGATTCGGGTGACCGATTTCGCGGCTGGAGGGATCCTTACGATGACGATCACGGTGTTCTTGAGCTTCGCCGAGCAGTTGGGGCGCGAGCGGGAGCAGGTCGCGGCCTGGCTCGCCGGCGCCGCCCGAATAGCCGCGCGCCGCGAGATCGGGATCAAGATCGATCCGGCCGAGGCGCCGGCCGACCGCGTCGAGGCGGCCGCCGCCGCCGATCTGAGCCTGTTCGTGTTCTTGGACCAGTTCCCCGAGTCCGCCCGGGCCGAGTACGGCGCGGCGCTGGCGGCCTGGCGCTCCCAGGACGGCGCCGGCGGCGAAGACGCCCGGCCTTCCATCTCGCTTTGGTTCAAAGCCCCGGACGGCCGGGCCGCCGCCGAGCCGCGCGACCATCTCTACGCGAACCTCTGGACCAGCCCCGAGGGGCTGGGGTTGGGCGTCTTGTCCCAGGTCGCCCGACTGGCGCCAAGGCTGGCGCTGACGGTCGAGGACGCCCACGCCAGCCTCGACGGCGAGCCGCTGATCGACATCGGCGGGCTGGAGCTTTACACCAACTTCGACGACCTGGGCGCGCGGCGGCGAGAAGAGGCCGAACTTGAACGGCGCGTCGAAGCACTAGTTGAGGCGTGGGCGGACGGTCCTGAGGCGACCCAGACGGCCGAGGACGAACTCGACCGCCTGGAAAACCAAGCGGGCGCCATCACCGAACTGATCGTCGAAGCCGAGGACGAACTCGGGGCCATGATCGCCGCGCTGGCCGAGGCCACCCGGCCGGGGGCGGATCTGGCGCCGACCGAGGCCGAGGCCTGGCAACTCGCCCAGCAAGGGCTTTTCGACGCCGCCCTGGACCGGCTGGACTCCCAAACCTTGCGGGAGCAGTCGCGGGACGCGCTCGATTCGAGCCTGCCAGACAGCCTGGGCGCGGCCGCCAGATCGTGGCTGCAACGCCTCGAACTGCTCCGGTCGCGCCCCCGTGACGAGGCCGTCGAGGCGGCCGTCGAAGAGGCCCTCGAACAGGCGGCGGGCCTCGAACAGCGACATCACCTGGACGACGAGACCGCTTTCTACCTGGCCCAGACTCTCGCCAGTTCCGACCGGGACGACCAGGCCGCCGACATCTACCAGGCGATCTGGCGGACGTCGGCCGAGGGGGTCGACATCCGCCTGCGCACCGCCGCGCTGGCGGCCCTGGTCGGGCGGCTGACGTTGTTGGAGCGCCCAGACGAGGCCGTCGCCTTGCTGGGCGAGGCCAGGCAGTTCCTGCAAGACCAGGCCGACGCCCGCGACTCTCGCGGCAACCTGTTGGCGGTGCCCGCGCACACGGCCGTGGCCTTGCTCTGGACGGCGGTCGACCGCCCCGAGGAAGGCGAGGCCGAACTCGACCGGGCCGCCGCACTGCTGCGGCCTTTGGCGTCCAGTGACGTGGCGCTCCATGGTCGCGACCTGGCCCGCGTCCTGCGCACCGCCGCGATCATTCGCCAAGCCCGCCAACGCCCGGTCGAAGCCTTGGCGGCCTTGGCCGAAGTGGCCGAACTGTACCGGCGGCTCGCCCAAATCGACCCCGCCGCTTACGCCGGCCGACTGGCGGACGCGCTGCACGGCATCGGACGCGAACAGGTCGATCAAGGCGAACTGGAGGCGGCGTCGGCGGCCGTCGGCGAAGCCGTCGAGATCTACCGCCGAATCGCCGGCGGGGATCCGGCCGCCCACGGCCAGGACCTGATGGCGGCGCTGTTCGGCCTGGCCACGATCCACCTGCTTGAGGGCCGGGACGAGCCGGCCGAGGCCCTGCTGACCGAGGCGGCCGACTTTCGCCGCCGACTGCCGGACGACGCCCTGGGCGATCTGGTGGCTGACTCCGGCGCCATGCTGAGCGCCTTGGCCGGCATCTACCGGCGGACCGGCCGCGCCGACCAGGCGGACGCGGCCTTGAGCCAGGCGGTCGACCTCCTGCGGCCGGCGGCGCTGATCGGTTCGACGGCCGATCGGATCGACTGCGCCCTGGCCCTGACCAGGCTTGGCGCGCTGCGCAACCAGGACGAGCGCTACGAGGAAGCCGAGACGGCCCTGACCGAGGCGGCCGAGATGTACCGCCGGATCGGCCCGGCCAACTCCGGGGCGGTGACGCCCGGGCTGGCCCGCGTCCAATCCGAATTGGCCATGGCCTACCTGCTGACCGACCGCCCCCGGCTGGCCGAGCCCGCGTTGCGCGAAGCTGTCTCGCTGTACTCCGCCGCCGCCAAAGCGGACCCGGACTACCGGGTCGACGTGGCTGAGAACTTGCGGGAACTGGGCAAGCTTTACCACGACGCCAGACGTCTCGGCAACGCCGAGAAAGCGATGCTCAAAGCGGCTGAGATCTACAACTCGGTGGCCAAGCGGCAGCCGGAGCACTACGAGGACCTGATCCGCGTTCACGAGGCCTTGGCCGACGTCTACGACCACCAGGACCGCGCCGCCAAACGGGTGGCGGCCCTGCGCCGGGCGGTCGGCCACGCCCGCACGGCTGCGGCGGCCGATCCCACGACCTACCGGCCGATGCTGGCAGAGGCGCTCGCGGGGCTCGGCGGGGCGCTCTTCGAGGAAGGCAAGACCCGTCAGGCGGCGCCGCCGGTCGAGGAGGCGGTCGCCATCTACCGCCAGTTGGTCGAATCCGGGAACCGGGAGGTTCGCCCCGACTTGGCCGTCACCCTGACCAACTTGGGCACCTTGTATTCACATCTCGGCCGCGCCACCGCCGCCCAGGCGGTCCGGGCCGAGGCCGATCTGCTGTAGCGGCCAGCCCGACGATGGCCCTCCGCACACCTCGCGCGATGCCGCCCGCTGCCCGGTCGGGCGTCGGGTCGGGCGTCGGGCCGGGCGTCGGGTCAGGCGTCCGGTGGGGCGTCCGGTGGGGCGTCCGTTGGGGCGTCCGGTGGGGCGTCCGGTGGGGCCTCGAGGGAGCGGCGGACGCGGCGGAGCTTTCGGTCGGAGACTTCCCGGAGGCCGAGGTCTTCCGGGGTCCATTGGAGGGCTTCTTGGTCATGGGCGCCCGGGGCCGGGCGGCGGCGGCGCTCGGGCGCGCGGACCGAGTCGGCCAGGCGGCGGGCGCGGACCAGGAAGCCGGTGTGCCCGATCATCCGGTGCTCCGGCCGGACCGCCAGGCCGTCGGCGTGCCAGCCGCGGACAACTGACTCCCAGGCCTCCGGCTCGGTGAAGCGGCCGTCCGCCCGCAGGGTCTCGACCAGCCGCGAGAGCTGGGTGGTGGTGGCCAAGTAGGCGATCAGCACCCCGCCCGGCCCAAGCGCGTGGAAGGCGGCCTCGACGTTCTCCCAAGGCGCGAGCATGTCTAGGACCAGGCGGTCGAAGCTGGCGGCCTCTTCCTCGGCCGCCACCTCTGCCAGCTCGCCGATCCGCAGGTCCCAGGCCGGGTGCGGGCCGCCGAACCAGCTTTCGACGTTGGCGCGGGCGATGACGGCGAAGTCCTCCCGCCGCTCCACTGAGACCAGACGGCCGGCGTCCCCGACCGCCCGCAGCAGGGACATGGTCAGCGCCCCGGACCCGGCCCCGGCCTCGATCACCGCCGCGCCCGGGTAGATGTCCGCCATTTGGACGATCTGCCCGGCGTCCTTCGGGTAGACGACGGCCGCGCCGCGCGGCATCGACAACACGAAATCGGCCAGCAGCGGGCGCATGGCGACGTACTGGCGGCCCTCCGATGTCGCCACCACACTGCCCTCCGGCTGGCCGATCAACTGGTCGTGGCCGAACGACCCGCGATGCGAGTGGAAGGTCTTGCCCACCTCCAAGACGATCGTGTTCAGCCGTCCCCTGGTGTCCGCCAACTGAACCCGGTCGCCCGGCCGGAACAGTCCCCGCCTTTGGGCGGCCCCGGTCGCTTCGCTCACGGGCCACCACTTTACTGCCGGGCGCGCGGACGGCTCGAGAAGTGGTGAAATGGTGACGGCCGAACGGCCACCCGGTCCCCAGCGAAAGGCTCACCATGTCTGTCACCATCGGCACGCCGCTGACCGCGACGGCCACCCGCGTCATGCTGCTCGGCTCGGGCGAACTGGGCAAGGAGGTCGCCATCGAGTTGCAGCGCCTCGGCGTCGAGGTCGTGGCCGTCGACCGCTACGCGGACGCCCCGGCCCAGCAAGTCGCGCACCGCGCCCACGTCATCGACATGCTCGACCCGGCGGCCCTGCGGCGGCTGATCGAGGAGGAGCGCCCGGACATCGTGGTCCCGGAGATCGAGGCCATCTCGACGCCGACGCTGCTGGAACTGGAGGCCGAGGGCGGCCCCAGGGTCGTGCCGACCGCCCGGGCGGCCCGGCTGACCATGGACCGCGAAGGGATCAGGCGCCTGGCGGCCGAGGAGTTGGGCCTGAAAACCTCGCCCTACCGCTTCGAGGACAGCTTCGACGGTTTCGCCGCCGCGGTCGCGCAGATCGGGCTGCCATGCGTGGTCAAACCGGTCATGTCGTCCTCCGGCAGGGGCCAGTCGGTCCTGCGCTCGCCCCGTGACGTGCGCCCGGCTTGGGAATACGCCCAGGCCGGCGGGCGCGGCTCGCTGAGCGCCCCCGGCCAGGCGGCGCGCGTGATCGTGGAGGGCTTTGTCGACTTCGCCTACGAGGTCACCATGCTGACCGTCCGCCACGTCGGCGGGGTGACGATTTGCGACCCGGTGGGCCACGTCCAAGTGGACGGCGACTACCGCGAGTCGTTCCAGCCGCAGCCGATGTCGCCGACCGCTTTGGAGCGGTCCCGCGCCGTGGCCGCCACCGTCACCGAGGCTTTGGGCGGTTGGGGGCTGTTCGGCGTCGAGTTGTTCATCATGGACGATGACGCCGTCGTCTTCTCGGAGGTTTCGCCGCGCCCGCATGACACCGGTTTGGTGACGTTGGCCTCGCAGGATCTGTCCGAGTTCGCCTTGCACGCGCGGGCGCTGCTGGGCCTGCCGATCCCGGCGGTGGCCCAGTTGGGGCCGTCGGCCTCTTGCGCGGTAGTGGCCGAGGGCGCCGGCGTGCCGGTGTTCGGCCAGGTCGACCGGGCGCTGGCGGAGCCGACAGTCCAACTGCGCCTGTTCGGCAAGCCGGCAGTGCGCGGCCATCGCCGCGTGGCGGTGGCGGTCGCCCGCGGCGCGGACCTGGCCGAGGCCCGCGCCCGCGCCCGTCGGGCGGCCGCGGCCCTGACCGTCACTTTGGCCTGAACCCGGAGGAGGAGCCGGGGCGCCGCTCGACCGAAGGAGTGTCCCCAAGTTTGAGACAAAAGGACCGTCCCCGGGTTTAGGGGGTGTCTCAGTTGGTGGACGATTGGGCGGGGGCGGGGCGGCGGGCGAGGGGCCTGGCTAGGCTGACCGCGCCATATCAACCGCCATTCAGCCCCAGCCCAACTGAACCCCCAGGAAACTGGCGGCGTGGATGGCCGCGGAATCGGGGGATTCACGATGAGCGCCACCAGCCCTGCCTCGACCCGACGCGCCCGCCGGAACAGGCTGTTAGCACTGGCCCTGGCGGTCGCCATCGCCACCAGCGCCCCGGCCGGGCTCCAGTTGGCCGGCCCGGCCACCCGCGCCGAGGCGACCCAGTTCCTGAACGGTTGGAAAGGCGCGTTCACCCGCGACGAGCTTTACGCCATCGGCACCAGCCAGCCCAACTCCGTCTACGCCTGGGACAAGCCGTGGACCCAGGCCGCCTTGCCGACCGCCCCGCTGATCTTCGACAAGTCCAAGGGCAGCCAGGGGACCTCGCTGAAGGCGCCGTGGGACACGTTCGCCGTCGGGCCGGTCTACGCCGCCCGGGGCGACTACACGCTCCACGGCCTCGGCTGGGCCGCCGACAACAAGGCCCCGGCCACGCTGATGGAGCGGGACAACGCGCGCAACCGGCTGAACGCCATCGGGACGTCGTCCTTCGGCGGCGCCACCGGCGGTTACACCTGCGCCACGGGAAAGATGCTCGGCGGCGAGATCAACCAGCACAACGGCCTCATCTACAACCTGATGACGGCCTCGGCCGACCAGAAGATGGCCGCCAACGCCACCACCACCCCGAACGAGTTCAGGCTGTCCATTTACCAGATCGTCCCGACCGCCGGCGGCAGCCCGCAGATGTCCTGCCGCTCCAACAGCCGGACCGGCATCACCGCGGCCGGCCGCACCATCGCCGAGGAATGGGCGGCGCAGTTCCCCAGCGCCCCGCCCATCGCCCCGACCTCCAACTGGGGGATCTCGTCCGATGTCGCCATCGGCGCCGACGGCCACGCCTACGTCTTGGCCCACAACGCCGCCGACCGCCACGCCCTGATCCGGATCAACGTGCCGCAAACCGCCGACGGCCAGCCGATCGGCGACGGCCGATACACCTTCGAGGTGGTCAGGTTCTTCACCGCCCCGGCCAACAACGACGCCAACCACGGCTTGACCTTCATGGACGGCAAGCTTTACGTCCAAGACGCCCTGGGCGGGATCATGTGGCGCTACGACCCGCTCACCGGGGCCGTCGAAAACCTCGGCTCGGGCGGTCCCACGGTGCCGATGGACCTGGCCTCCGCCCAGATGGCGCCGGTCGTGGAGGGGACGGTGTTCAACGACGCGAACGCCAACTCCGCCCAGGACGCGGGCGAGGCGGGAGTTGGGGGCCTGGCGGTCGAGGTCTGGCAAAGGCCGCCGACCGACCCCGGCCGGGGCTGGCAGCTACTTGGCGAGGTCGCGACCAATGCCCAAGGCCGGTATTCGGTGCTGGCGCCGACCACCAGCGGCGAGTTCTTGCTCCGGCTCCGAGAGCCGCGCGTGAACGGGGTCAACGCCACCCAGACCTACGCCTCGGCCGGGGATTTCAAGACCCGCGACGGGGCGACCACCACGGTCCGGGCGCGCTGCTTCAACCAGGCCGGGGACTACCAGTCGGTCGACCGCTCCGGCGCCTGCTACGGCGGCCGGTCGGACGGGATCGACCCGCCGCAGGTGACCGACCCGCTGGCGGCCGTCGGCGGGGCGGCCATCGTCACGCGCGTCGACATGGCCTCCGACCTGGCCGCTGTGACGGCTGATTTCGGCGTCACGGCGGCCGGGTCCTGGGGCGACGCGCCCGCCGTCTACCACACCTCCAACGCCGAGGACGGACCTTACGCCAACCCCCGGATCGGCTCTGACGACTACCTCTACCTGGGGACCAGGCCCGGCGTCTACGCCGACGGACAGCCCAGCGCGGCGGCCGACGCCCACCCGACCGACGACTCCTTGCAGATTGCGCCCAAGCTCGTCGGCGTGGCCGATCAGGACCTGACCTGGCGGCCGGCCCAGGACCAGTTGATCGTGGCCGGGCACTCCTACCGGGTCCGGGCGGAGGCCTCCGGCCTGGCGGCGGCGGTGGCGTCATCGCACGTCAAAGCCTGGATCACGGGGCTCACAGGGGCCGGGACGGCGGCCGGCGTGATGGACCAGACGCTGCTCGGCGCGGGCGGCTGCGCCGACACCCCGGACGCGGACGGCTATGTCTACTGCGACTACCAGCCCGCCGCCACGCCGCCGGCCGGCGCGGTCGCGCCCGTCTTCGCCCGCGTCCGGGTGGGCGCCGCGGACAACTTCACCGCCACCTCGCGCGGACCTGCCGACACCGCCGCCGAGGCCTGGATGCCGAAAGGCGAGATCGAGGACTACCGGTTGGGCGTGGCCGAGGCGGCTCTCCGGATCGACGCCCGCAACCTCGGCGGCGTCGACGCGAACGTCGGCCTGGCCCTGACCAACGTCGCCACCACCGCCCCGTCCGGCGCCACCGCCGACATCTTGACGGACTCGGACGGCGCGTTCACGGCATCGTCCACCGGCCACGCGCTGCTCTCCCGGACGGCCGCCACGGTCATCGCCACCACCAGCGTGGGCGCGTCCGGCGCCGCGGGCTTGAACGGTTGGGCGATGGCGACCAGGACCCAGGGCGGCAAACCGATCGACACGTATTGCCACGACACGTTCACCGGAGCCGATTTGGGCGCGGTGGTCGACCAGGCCGCCGGAACTTTGACCATCCCGGCGCCTGCCACCGGCCGCCTGCCCCAGGACATCACCTGTCGGCTGACCTACACGCCCCAGGTCGATGTGGCCGCCTCGACGGTGACGGCCGACCCGAGCGGCAACTCGGCCCCGGCCGACCGGCTGCCCCTGCCCGACGGGACCTCCGAGGTCAAGGTGCGCGCCGCCAGCGAGGTCCAGGACTCGGCCGGCCACACCCAGAGCCGCCCCTCGGCCGGGGTGGAGGTGAAACTTGAGCTCTCGCCGGGCGCCGGCGCGGTCGCCGGGAACGCCCAATTCCAGTTTTCCGATGACGCCGGAGCCACCTGGCAGAACGCCGGTCAAGCGCACACTTGCGCCACCGGGCCGAATGGCAACTGCCAGGACCCGGTGCGGGTCAAGGCGACCGCCCGCGGCGTCTACCGCCTGGCCGCCTCGATCGGCGGCGTCTACCTGGACAACGCCGCCTCCGGCCAGCCGTCCAGCGTCTCGCCGGTCGAGATCTGGTTCCGGGAGGGACCGGCCGCCCAGGGACAGGCGGCCTTGAACGACACGGCCGACAAGCTGGCCAACTACGGCCTGCCCGGCCCTGGCCAAGGCGACTCCTACACCATCGCCATCGAGGTGGCGGACGCCGGCGGCAACGGCGTCACGACGCTGACCGACGCCGACCTGACCAAGACCTGCGCGGCCGCCCCGGCCGCGCCCGGCTACACCTGCCCGGCCGACCTGGGCCTGGTCTTCGGCCCGCTGGCCCCAGACGCGGCCAAGGGCGACGGGCATTACACCCTGCCGGTCTACTCCACCCGGGCGGGCGCCAAGAACATCGGCCTGTGGGTCTCCGGGATGGGCGCCGCCCTGCCCAAGGCCGGCAGCCCCGGCCAACGCCACGTCACCGCCACCTTCCACCCGCTGACGTCGATCGACCCGGCCAAGTCCTCCTTCAACGTGGCCCAGTCCGCCCCGAAGTTCAGGTCCAACACCAACAACCCGGCGGCGGTCTATTTCCACACCGGCGCGGTCGAGCTCAAGGACGCCAACGGCAACCCGATCACCGGCGCGCTGACGACCGGGAAGCTGACTTGGGCCGAAGCCGACCCGCCGGCCAGCCGCGTCCAGGTGACCGAGGACACCGCCCCGGGCCGGGAGGGCTTCTACCTGGTCAAAATCTGGTCCGCCCGCGCCGCCACCTACTCGGGCCACCGCTTCCGGTTCGCCCAGGCCGACGGCGGCCGCGTCTACCTGACCGAGAGCCAGAGCTACCGATTCATCGACGACGACCCGACCGCCGCGACCTCGTCCATGGCCATCACCGACGACCCGGACCAGCCCGCCAACCACGGCGCGCCCGGCTCGTCCGCCGCCACCTGGGGCAAGCAGACCATCACCGTGACCCTCCAGGACCCGGCCGGCGGACCCTACGAGGCCGCGGTCGGACGATTGACCGCCGCCAGCCCGGACCCGGGCGTCGCCTTCGCGGCGCCGACCGGCGCGGCCGGCGCCTTCGGCTGCGCCTCCCCGCCGGTCCAGGGTCCGTGCCCATCCGGCGTCTATTCCCTGGACGTCTACTCCAGCCTGGCCGGCGCCAAGCGGGTGGCGGTCACCTACACCGGCGCCGTCGGCGGCTCGTTCAAGGTGACCGAGCGGGGCACCGGCGCGGACTTCGTGACCGCCCTGTTCACCACCCCGCCAGCCGACCCGGCGGCGTCGGTTTTCGTGCTCGGCGACCCGGTGCTCCACCCTGACGAGACCAATCCGCCAGACGACTGGGACGACCCGGCCGACAACCCGGACGGCGGCGACTCGGTGGTCCACGACACCGGCATTCCGTTCCACGCCAACGTCCGGATTTGGGACGCCGGGCGGCACAACCCGATTGATGGCGCCGAGGTCCGCCTGACCTTGGCGCCGTCCTCCTGCCCGGCCAAGTTCGCCACCACCGGCA
>JAIROU010000429.1 GCA_031257375.1 Bifidobacteriaceae bacterium | reverse complement strand
CGGGCCATGGAAGTGGCGGTCGAGCGGCCCCGGCGGGACCACGCCGCCCAGGTGCCGCCGGGCGGCCGGGTCGAGCTCGCGCCCGGCGCGACCGTCACCCAGCGCTGGATCCCGGTCCGCCGAGTCGGCCTGTACGCGCCCGGCGGCCTGGTGGTCTACCCCTCCTCGGTGATCATGAACGTGGTGCCGGCCCAGGCGGCGGGGGTCGAAGAGTTGGCGGTGGCCTCGCCGCCGCAGCGGGACCACGGCGGCTGGCCGCACCCGACCATCCTGGCGGCCTGCGCCCTGCTCGGCGTCGATGAGATCTACGCCGCCGGGGGGGCCAGCGCCATCGGGCTGTTCGCCCACGGCGTGCCCGGCCTGGCCGACAAGGTCGACGTCATCACCGGCCCCGGCAACGTCTACGTGGCCGCCGCCAAACGCCTGGTCATGGGCCGGGTCGGGATCGACGCCGAGGCCGGGCCGACCGAGATCGCGGTGGTGGCCGATCGCACCGCCAACCCCGAGTTCGTCGCGGCCGACTTGGTCAGCCAGGCCGAGCACGACCCGCTGGCGGCGGCGGTGCTGATCACCGACTCGCCGGAGTTGGCAAAGGCCGCCGGCGCCGCCGTCGCCCGCCGGGCCGGGCAGACCCGCCATGCCCAGCGCGTCACCCAGTCGCTGGCCGGCCGCCAGAGCGCCATCGTCCTGGTCGAAGACCTGGACCAGGCCATCGCCGTGGCCAACGTCTACGCCGCCGAACACCTCGAGCTCCAACTGGCCGAACCGGCTGCGGCGGCCGAGCGGATCACCTCGGCCGGGGCGATCTTCGTCGGCCCGCACAGCCCCGTGCCCTTGGGCGACTACCTGGCCGGTTCCAACCACGTCCTGCCGACCGGCGGCACGGCCGCTTTCACCTCCGGCCTTGGCGTCACCGCCTTCCTCAAGTCGGTCCAGCAGATCGAGTACAGCGCCGAGGCGTTGGCCCAGGTCAGCCCCCTGATCGAGGCCTTCGCGGAAGCCGAGGACCTGCCCGCGCACGGCCAGTCCGCGCTCGCCCGCCAGGCCGCCGATGCCGTCCGTCCGCCTGAGCCCGCCGGTGCCGTCGTCACACCCCAGCCCGCCGATGCCGCCGATGCCGCCGGTGCCGTCGTCACACCCCAGCCCGCCGATGCCGTCAGCCCGCCCCAGGCCGACGACCTGCGGCGCGCGGTCGACCCGCCCGACCCGCCCGACCCGCCCGGCCCGGCCACCCAGCCTCAATTGGCCGCCGCTCCGCGCCCGGCCGCTCCGCGCCCGGCCGCTCCGCGGCGCGCGGCCAGCCTGCCCGCCTCGGCCCAACCGCCGTTCGCCGCCGGATCACAGACCGGGGAGGACTGATGGCCAGGTTGCCGGTGCGCGAGGAGATCGCCGCCGCCGAGCCCTATGGGGCGCCCCAGCCGCCGGTGCCGGTGCGGCTGAACGTCAACGAGAACCCTTACGCGCCGCCGCCCCAAGTGGTCGAGTCGATCATCAGGCGCGTGCGGCGGGCGGCCGGCCAGTTGAACCGCTACCCGGACCGTGATTTCGGGGAACTGCGGTCGGCCCTGACGGACTATCTGATCCGCGAGTCCTGCGTGGCCGACCTCAGGCCAGAGATGATCTGGGCGGCCAACGGCTCCAACGAGGTCATGTTGCACATCTTGCAGGCCTTCGGCGGGCCGGGCCGGGCGGTCAGCGCCTTCGAGCCGACCTACTCGATGTACCCGGAGTACGCCCGGGACACCTTCACCGACTGGCGGCCGGGACGGCTGGAAGCCGACTTCACGCTCGACGCCGGGCACGCCATCGGACATGTCAAACGGGCTGGGCCGACGGTTGTGCTGCTGGCCAGCCCCAACAACCCGACCGGCCGGTCGCTGCCGCTGACGACCATCGACGCCATCGCCCGGCACGTCGAGGGGCAGGCGATCGTAGTGGTGGACGAGGCCTACGGCGAGTTCCGGCGGCCGGGCCGGCCGAGCGCCCTGGAACTGCTGTCGCAGCACCGCCACCTGGCGGTGGTCCGCACCATGTCGAAGGCCTTCGCGGCGGCCGGGGCGCGGCTGGGCTACCTGGCCGGCGACCCGGAACTGGTCGGCTACCTGCGGACCGTCCGGCTGCCGTACCACCTGTCGTCCATCACCCAGGCGACGGCCCTGGCGGCGCTCGACCACGCCGGGCTGATGCTGGGGGCGGTGGCCGAGCTGCGGGAGCGGCGCGACCGGCTGGCGGCGGCGCTGGCGGCGATGGGTTTCGAGGTGGTCGAATCGGACGCCAATTTCGTCATGTTCGGCCGCTTGGCCGACCGTCACGGCGTCTGGGAGAGGCTACTCGCCCGCGGGGTCCTTATTCGTGAGGTCGGGCCGCCCGGATGGCTTAGGGTATCGGTTGGCGCCGAGGCCGAGACCCTGGCTTTCCTAAGGGCTCTGGCCGAAATCCGGAAGGAGTTGGAATGAGCCGTCAGGCCACCGTCGAACGCGAGACCAGCGAGTCGTCAGTCCAAGTGACCGTGAACCTGGACGGCTCGGGCAGCGCCCGCATCCAGACAGGGGTCGGTTTCTACGACCACATGTTGACCGCGCTGGCCCGCCACTCCTTAATCGACCTGGTCGTCACCGCCCAAGGCGACCTCGAGGTCGACGTCCACCACACCGTCGAGGACACGGCCATCGTCCTGGGCCAAGCCCTCAAGCAGGCGCTGGGCGACAAGCAAGGCTTGGCGCGGTTCGGGGAGGCGACGGTGCCGCTGGACGAGGCCCTGGCGCAAGCCGTCGTGGACCTGTCCGGCCGACCCTACTTCGCCCACCAGGGCGAACCAGAAGGATTGGCGTTCGCGCTGATCGGCGGGCATTTCACAGGTTCGTTGGCGGCCCACGTCTTCGAGTCGCTGGCCCTGAACGCCGCCCTCACCTTGCACGTCCGCCTGCTGGCCGGGCGCGACCCCCACCACATTGTCGAGGCCGAGTTCAAGGCGCTGGCCAGGGCCTTGCGCGCGGCCGTGGCCCGCGACCCGCGCGAGGGCGGCGTGCCCTCGACCAAGGGATCGCTATGACGGTCGCGCCAGACCACGATTGGGACGACGCGCTGGCGGCGCTGCTGGCCGAGGAAACGGGCGGCCCCGGCACCCGATCCAGTCCCGGATCGAGCCCCGGAAACGGCCCCAGCCCCGGTTCTGGACCTGGACCCAGCCCCGGTTCTGGACCTGGACCCGGCCCCGGTTCTGGGCCTGGACCCGGCTCCGGTTCTGGGCCCGGCCCCGGGGACGGACCCCGCCGCAGCCCCGGACCTGGCCTCGGCCCCGGCCAACGCCCGGCCGCGGACAGCCCGGCGGATCAGTCGCAGGCGCCGGAGGCGGCCGTCCTGGCGCTGGGCGTGGGCGACGAGTGGTTGCTGGCGGCCCTGTTGAAAGGGCCGCAGATAGCGGCCAAGGCCCTGGCCGCCGCCGGGCTGGGCATGGCCGTCTTGGACAGCGCCGCGGAGGAAGACGCCATCAAGGCGGCCGAGGCCGTCTCAGCCACCCTTCGGGGACAGCCGATCTTGCTGCTGCGCCGGGGCGAGTCGGCCGACCCGGCCGCCGGCGACATTCAGGCCTACCTCTACCTGGAGGGCCAGGCGGTGCAGCGGATCTCGCCCGGACTGGTCCTGGCGCAATCGCCGCAACTGCTGGAGGACCTGCTGATCGACCCGGAGGCGGCCGCGGCGGCGCTGGCCCACGCGGTCGACGTCAAGTCGCTGTCGGCGGCCGAGGCCATCGGCATAATCGGCCGGTCGGTCAGCGCCGCCCGCCGGGCCAGGCGCGGGCGCCGCCCCCGGCCGCCCCGCCCCGACCAGCCGGGGGAGGTCGAATGAGAGTCGTGGTCCTGGACTACGGCTTCGGCAACGTTCGCAGCGCCGTCCGGGCGCTGCGCCGGGTCGGGGCCGAGGTCGAGTTGACAGCCGACCCGGTGGCCGCCCTCGAGGCCGATGGCCTGGTGGTGCCGGGGGTCGGCGCCTTCGCCGCCGTCATGGAGGGGCTGCGGTCGGTGCGCGGGCCGCAGTTGATCGACCGCCGTCTGGCCGGCGGCCGGGGCGTGCTCGGCATCTGCGTCGGGCTGCAGGTCATGTTCGAGCGCGGCGACGAGCACGGCGTCACCAGCCCCGGCCTCGGCCAGTGGCCGGGCGCGGTGACCCGTTTGAAGGCCGCCGTGGTCCCGCATATGGGCTGGTCGCAGGTCTCGCCTCCGCCCGGGAGCGGGCTGTTCCGCGGCGTCGAACAAGAACGCTTCTACTTCGTCCACTCCTACGCCGCCCAGGAGTTCCCCTTGGGCGGCGAGGCCAGGCCCGGCCCGACCGACCAGGCGTCCGCCTCGGCGCACGATGCCGTCAGCGGCCTCCCGCTGCCGTCCGGCGGGTCCGGCCGTGGGACCGGGTCGGCGCGCGATGCCGCCGATGGGCTGGCGCTGCCGTCCGGCGGGTCCGGCCGGGGTGCCGGGTTGGCGCACGGTGCCGCCGGGTCTCCGCTACCGGCCGACGCGGACGGCCGGGGGGTCGCGCCGAGCGGCGGCGACGGCATCGGGCAACGTCTGGGTCCTTTCGCGCCGCCGCTGGTGACCTGGGCCGACCACGGCGGGCCGTTCGTCGCGGCGGTCGAGAACGGGCCGCTCTGCGCCACCCAGTTCCACCCTGAGAAATCCGGCGACGCCGGCGCCCACCTGCTCGAGAATTGGATCAGAACGCTATGACCAACCCGCCCCTCGTCCTGCTCCCAGCCGTCGACGTCGCCGCCGGCCAGGCCGTCCGCCTGGTCCAGGGGGCGGCCGGCAGCGAGACGTTCTACGGCGACCCGCTGGCCGCCGCGATGGACTGGCAGCGGGGCGGCGCCTCCTGGGTGCATCTGGTCGACCTCGACGCGGCCTTCGGCCGGGGCTCGAACGCCTGTCTGCTGGACGGGGTGGTCGCGGCACTCGACATCAAGGTTGAGTTGTCGGGCGGCATCCGCGACTCGGCCTCGCTGGAGCGGGCCTTGGCGACCGGCGCCCAGCGGGTCAACATCGGCACCGCCGCCCTGGAGGACCCGGACTGGACCCGCCGGGTGCTGGCCGACTTCGGCGACCGCGTGGCCATCGGCTTGGACGTGCGCGGCGAGACTTTGGCCGCCCGCGGCTGGACCAAGGACGGCGGGAACCTCTGGGAGGTTCTGGAGCGCCTGAACGCCGACGGCTGCCGCCGCTATGTGGTCACCGACGTCAGCCGCGACGGCACCATGGAAGGCCCCAACCTGGACCTGCTGCGGGCCGTTAGCGCCCGCACCGACGCGGCCGTGGTGGCCTCCGGGGGGGTGGCCTCGGTGGCGGACCTGACCGCCCTGCGCGCCCTGGTCCCCCTCGGCGTCGAGGGCGCGATCATCGGCAAGGCCCTCTACGCCGGCGCCTTCACCCTGGCAGAAGCCCTCGCCGCGGCCGAGGCCTGATCGGCCCCGGGCGGGCGGGCGACCGTGTCGTTTGGGTCAGATCTCGATGACCGGCGGGCCGCCCAGGGCTTCGAGGGCGCGGAAAGCGCGGTCTTGGGTGACCACTGAAATCCCGTGCTCCAACGCTGTGGCCGCGATCCACAGGTCGTTGACCCGGGCCTGGCCAATGGTTCGGGCGGCGGCCCGCAACCGCCCCCAATGCCGGGCCGTCGCCGAGGTGACCGGCAGGGCCTGGAAGGCGGTCGCCGTCTCGAAGGTGGCGATGCGCCGGACCAAGGCCTCGGGCGTGGGGGCCGTGTGCAGCGCGGTGTGCAACTCTCCCAGTGTGATGGTCGAGATCACGCCCTGCTCGGGGAGGAGTTCCTCGCGGTAGGCCCGGCCGGTCTCGCGGGCGATGAAAAAGCTGGTGTCCAACAGGCCGAGCGGGGCGCTCACAGCGTCTCCGGGCGGTCTTCGGCCACCAGGCCGCCGGCCGCGGCGGTGATGTCGAGCCAGGCGTCGGCGTCCATCTGCCCGCCGCGCAGCACGGCCAGCATGTCCGCGCGAGACATGGGGGGCTTGGACTGCTGGTTCTCGACCGGGACCAGGCGGACCACGGGGACGCCGCCTCGACTCACCGTCACCGCTTCGCCGCGGGCCGCCCGCTGGACCAGGCTGGAGAAATTGGCGCGGGCCTCGCGCACGCTGAATGCGACCACTCCGCAAGTGTACCGGGTGTTACCACAGCGTGACTACGGTCCGGCACCGGGTCGCCCCAGCCCTCTGGTAAGATGTCCGGGACCGACCGCCGCCGGGGAACAACCCTGGTGGGCGGGGCGTAAGCGGAGGCCGTTGGCTTCCCACCCGAGCACCTGCAAGTACCTGCGATCACCTGCGATGACCTGTGATCGCCTGCGGGGGCTGGGTCTGCACGAGGCCGCTGCCTCCGCCTGCGCCGCCGAACCAGCGCCAAAGGAGCAGATTATCAGCGAACCTCGAATCAACGACCGCATCAGGGTGCCGGAAGTGCGCCTGGTTGGCCCCAGCGGCGAGCAAGTTGGGATTGTCAAATTGGATGTGGCGTTGCGTCTGGCGGGCGAGGCCGACCTTGATCTGGTCGAGGTCGCCCCGGACGCCCGCCCGCCCGTCGCCAAGCTGATGGATTACGGCAAGTTCAAATACGAGTCGGCCCAAAAGGCCCGCGACGCGCGGCGCCACCAGGCCAACACCGTGCTGAAGGAGATTCGGTTCCGCCTCAAGATCGACCCCCACGACTACGGCACCAAGAAGGGCCACGTCGAGCGGTTCCTGGGCCAGGGCGACAAGGTGAAGGTGATGATCATGTTCCGGGGCCGCGAGCAGTCGCGCCCGGAGTTGGGCATGCGGCTGCTCCAAAGGCTGGCCGACGACGTGGGCGAGTTGGGCACCGTCGAATCGGCCCCCCGCCAGGACGGCCGCAACATGGTGATGGTCTTGGCCCCGGTCAAGAAGAAGGCCACCCGCTCGCTCGCCCGCCGCCGCTCGCGCGAGACCGCCCCGGCCCCCGCCGCCGATGCCGCTCGGCCCGCGTCCGCCGCCGATGCCGCTCGGCCAGCAGGCGCCGCCCGGCCCGCCAGCCCCGCCCAGTCCGGCGATGCCGCCCCGCCCGCCAGCCCCGCCCAGTCCGGCGATGCCGCCCCGCCAGCAGGCGCCGCCCGGCGAGCCGATGGCGCCCCGCCTGCCGACGCCGTCGAACCCGTCCAGGCCGAGCCCGCGCCCGCCGCCGCCCCGCCAGCAGGCGCCGCCCGGCGAGCCGATGGCGC
>JAIROU010000267.1 GCA_031257375.1 Bifidobacteriaceae bacterium | reverse complement strand
CCGTCGAGTTTGGTCAGCACTATCCCGGTCACGTCCACGGCCTCGGTGAAAACCCGCGCCTGGGTCAGCCCGTTTTGGCCGGTGGTGGCGTCCAGCACCAGCAGCGTCTCGGTGATCGCGGCCCGTTTGGAGGCCACCCGCTTGATCTTCTCCAATTCGGCCATCAGGTTGGCCTTGTTGTGCAACCGCCCAGCGGTGTCGATGATGACGGTGTTGACAGCCTGATCAATCCCGGCCGCCACGGCCTCGAACGCGACCGAGGCCGGGTCGGACCCCTCCGGGCCGCGCACCACTTGAACGCCGACCCGCTCGGCCCAGGTGGCCAGTTGCTCGGCGGCGGCGGCCCGGAATGTGTCGGCCGCCCCCAGGATGACCGTGTTGCCTTGACCAGCCTCGAGGCGGGCCAGGCGCCCGATGGTGGTGGTCTTGCCGGAGCCGTTGACCCCGACCACCAAGATGACGCCGGGCTGGCCGTCTGGGCCTTGGTCGTTGATCGTCCTGGCGGCCGGGCTGGTGACGGCCGCCAGCAATTCGCGCCGGAGGGTCTGGGCCGCGTCGGCGCCGGCGCCCTCGACCTGCATGGCGGTGCGCACGGCCTCAAGGATTTCTTCGGACGCCGCCGCGCC
Source organism: Bifidobacteriaceae bacterium (assembly GCA_031257375.1). Taxonomy (GTDB): domain Bacteria; phylum Actinomycetota; class Actinomycetes; order Actinomycetales; family WQXJ01; genus JAIRTF01. Next base: position 11,244 of record JAIROU010000267.1, on the reverse strand, counting down.
GACGTCCGCCGCCAGCAGGGTTTCCTCGAACTCGTCCCAATCATCTTGGTCCAGCTGCCCGCGGCTGAGCACCGCCAGCAGGGTCTTGCCGAGGACCGACTTCGACCCGGCCAGCCTGGCCCGCAGCCTTTGCAGGCGCGAGGCCGGGGCCTCGGGAACCTCCAGCTCCGGCGCCGCCCCGGGGGCGCCCGGCAATGGCGCGGCGGCCGCCGGCGCAGCCGAACCCGGGCCGGGCGAAGCCGGGGCCTCGGGACCTCTCAGATCCTCGCCGGGTCCGGCCGCTCCGACCTCCCCGTCAACGCCCGGCCGCCCGACGGCGGCCTGATCGGCTGCGGGCGCCGACGGCATCGTCCAAGTCCCGGCCGCCGAGTCCCGGACCGGCCCCTCCCCACCCTCGGGCGCCCCGCCGCCGCGCCGACGGGACGATCGCCAAACGATCACCGCGATCACCGCCGCGACTATGACAACGCCCAGAACCACCAACCAAATCGCCCCGCCAGAACCCATGCCCCAATCCTCCCCCACCAAGCCCAATTCCGCCCAACCGCCCCAAACCCGGGGACGGTCCTTTCGTCTCACACTTGGGGACACACCCTTTGTCATGACAAAGGGACTGGCCCAAGGTTTAGGCGCGGGCGGCGGCGACGGCCAGGGCGACCAGGCGGTCGAGGTCCTGGCGCATTGAGATCGACGGGTCGTAGAGCCATTGGATCTGCAGGCCGTCGGCGGCGGCTATGAGGACGCGGGCGAGCCACGCGGCCTGGTCGGCGGGCAGGCCCTTGGCCTGCGTCAGAGCCTCGGCCAGGCCGACCGCGAAGGCCCGGTACCGCTCGGCAAAGTAGGCGTGGGCCGGGTGCGCCCCGCCGACCGCCGCCACCACCTGCTCCAAGAACAGCCTGACCAGCCCCGGCGTCTCGGCATTGTGCGCGATCAGGCGGCCCAGCCGCTCGAAGTCCTGGGCGCTGGGCGGATCGCCCAACTCGCGGAAGCTGTCGCGGGAGTCCCGCGCGCGCAGGATCGCCAAGAACAGTTCCTCGCGGTTGGGGAAGTGGTACAGCAGCGCCGTCTCGGTCAGCCCCGCCTTGTCAGCGATGGCCTGCAAGGTTGGGCCGCCGGCATCGGATTCGGCGTAGGCCTCCAGGGCGGCCCAGAGGATGGCGTTCCGAATCCCGGCGGTCTTCCGGTAGGGTCCACGCTTATCTGCGGCCATGGCCCCATTATCCCGCCCCGGCCGGTTCCCGTGGCCGCGGCAAAGCCGCCCGCCTAACCGGGGCTCAGGTTCAGCCAGGCAGCCGTCCGGAGTCTGAGAGGGCGTCGAGATCAAGTGATTCGGTTCGCCGATACTGGCGCAGGGTGAACTCGGCATCGGAGACGACTTCAATGTCCACCGCTACGACCGCTGGATTCAGATTTGGCCTGACGAGATGCTTGTCCAGGCTTTCGCCAAATAGCCGCCACAAGTGCAGCAGGGTGGTGCGATCAGAGTCGGCTGAACAGTTGCGGAGAATGAGTCGGCACACGCTATCAAGCGGCATGGTTCTGGTTTGATCATTCGCCGTCCATCCCTCGACGCGGCTCCACTGCCACTCAGGATCGGCTTCTTCGTCAGGTATCAACAACTCGGCGTCCACAATCAGATACAGGGTCAACCGCTGGGCAAGAGGGTCCCACTGGTCGGCCTGCACCCTGACTTCTTGCAGCAGCTCGAGAACCCGGCCAATGCTGCCATCCCGCCCAGCCTTGGACCGGAATTCACTCTGGAGCCTTCTGAACACCGGGTAAGCGGCATCGGGGAAGGGAAAGCGGGCGAATGCCCTGGCGATCCGATGACGGGTCCGTTGCGCTCTGTCTTCATGATCGTTCGCGGAGCACCGCGCGACGACCGGCGCGGCCATCGCTAGCTGCATCTTTATCGAAAAGGCGCGATTGATGTCGGCCAACCACTGGCTGCCCTCATCGTCGACGAGCGGCAGCATAAGCGGCCTGCGGCCCTTGACCACGTCACGGAATTCCGGCTCAGCAGATCGCTCAGCGGGCGCCACCAGACAATACGGCTTGCTGCCCTGGACAAGGTCGCAGGTCTGGCTCAAGGCCGCGACCAGACAGGGCTCGTCCGCCAAGCCCACCGATTGCGCGCCAGGCCCAGGCAACCCAAGTCGGAGAATGTCCCCCTGCCTGATGGGAGCGGCGGTATTGCCGTCGCAGCCAGGTTCTGCGGTCATGATTGGAATTGATCCCGCGCGCTCAGCGAGTTCCCGTGAATGACCGGACCCTCGGGAATCTCGTCGGCGAGTTGCCGGTACAGGCTGCGCCCATTTGCGGAACTCAGTAGTGCCGCCCGTCTTAGCGCGGGTGTGGAGCCGTTCAGAGACATCAGGAAGGACTGGATTCGCGCCCGGCGGTCAGCATGGTGTGGCGCCATGGCGCCGCCAGCCAACCAGTTGTTCACCGAACGTCTGGACACTCCGAACAGTAGCGCTAGCTGCGAAGCGCTCAGGCCGGAATAATCTCGCAGGTCAGCAACAGTGAGCGACGCTGCGGTTAGCGGCCTGAGCACAATTGGCGCGCTGACGTAGTTGGTCTGGCCGCCCGTGGCGGTGGCGGGCGCGGGGCCTGTCGGCAGGCCTGGCTTAGGGCGCGTCTGGGCGGGCGGTGCGCTGGCCGAACTCGTGACCAAGGCCAGCGTCAACAACGCACTCGCGACCCATGAACTCTGGCTCACGCCGGTGCGGGTTTCGGTCATTTGTCTCAGTCGCTTCCCGAGAAGCGCTTAATGTAGCCCCCAGTCACAATGTATTTGAAGTAGTCATAGGCGATATCCGCGAGACGGCCGGCGCGCGGGATGAGACGGTCCGGGTCGAACAAGAGACGTTCTTCCTGCGATGCGTCGAGGTCGAGAATCCAGGATTCTGTGGTTACCGCCTCGACGGCCGGATCAGGCGTCTGCCCCGGTGGCATGACGCCAGAACGAACAATCAGAATGGCCTGGCCCACCGTATAGGTCGCCTGGTTGATCGATTCCCGCAAAGCGGCCTGTTGGCCGGCGAGGGGCAATCCCTTGTACCCCAGCACTTCTGGCTTGACGAGGTCCGAAAGGCTGTCGGTTTGACCCGCCTCAGAAAGCCGGTTGACGTAGCGCACACCCACGCGATCAACGAACGGGATTTCAATCGCGCCGCGCAGTTCATTGATGAGGAACCGGAGCCTCGCCTGTAGCTCGTCAAACCCGGCGTAACGCGAGCAGTAGAGAGTGGCGAACTGCCGCGTCAGAGTGATGTGCCAGGAGTCGTCAAGCGAACTCCACCGGTACATGGTGCCGGCATCGTTGGAGGCGATCCCTTCGGGCGAGATTAGGTAGTTGATCGACCTTGTCTCCGATTGAAGTGGGTAGCCGCGCGCCAAGACCGCGCCCAGCTCGGGCACCACGGAACGAAACTGCTCCTCGGTCTGTAAGACGGCCAAGGTGGGCCAACGCAGTTGGCACAGCACCAGGTCTAGTGGCGCTTCCGCCAGTCGGATCGATGTTTGGTCGTCCCCGGTAAACGGCCTGTACTTGTCCCTGTTTCCCACACTTCACAGCTTACTTCACATGGCCGTGGCAGTCGATGGCAGTCGATGGCAGTCGATGGCCCGCGTTGCCGTGCCCCTTCATCGCGCGCGACCTGGACGGCAATCACCGCGGGGTTGACAAGACCAAAAACTGAGTTAGACTCAAATTTGAGTACGACTCAGTTTTGTCGAAGGAGCGATGATTGAGTACCAGGGCCGAGCCATCGCCGCGGGGCATCTACACCGTCAAACTCGGGCGTTTCGGGGTGTTGGCCCTGATCGGAGCCCTGTCCTGGGCCATTCCATCGGCCAATTACGGCACCTTGTCGCAGTCGCTGTTCGCCACCATGGACCCGGCCAACAAGATTCAGATGGCCGCCGTCCTGGCCACGGCCTCGTCCGTCGGCGGCGCCCTGGCCGTCATCATTGGCGGCCTGGCCTCGGACAGGACCCGCTCCGGGTGGGGCAAGCGCAAGCCCTGGCTGTTGGCCGGATCGCTCCTGGCCGCCACGTCGATGGCCCCGATCTGGTTCACCACCAGCTTCCCGCTGCTGGTGGTCGAGTTCACGGCCTCGCAGATCGGGCTCAACATAATGGTCGCCGCCCTGTCCGCGCTGGTGCCGGACCGCGTCGCCAAGAACCTGCTCGGGCGCGCCTCGGCCCTCGCCGGGCTGGGCAACCTGCTGGGCAGTGCGGTCGGGGCGGTGGTCGCCAGCGGCTTCCTGCCGACGCCCAAGCTGGGCCTGGTGATCGTCCCCTGGACGATGGTCGCCGCCGCCATCGCCATCTGCCTGTTCCTGCCCACCATCCCCAGCCGCGACGCCCCCGCCCGGCCGCTCGCGCCGCGCGCCCTGCTGCGCGACCTCGCCCCGCCGGCCGACCGCGACTTCTGGCTGGTCTTCGCCGGGCGGGTGGCCTTCCTGCTCGGCCTGCTCACCACCTTCGCCTACCAGCTTTACATTTTGACGGACTACTTCAAGGCCGACGATGCCGTCGCGCAGCGCATGGTCGCCCTGTCCGGCATCATCTTGGCGGCCGGGGCGGGCGTCTTCACCGTCGTCATGGGACCGCTCTCGGACAAGGCGAAACGCCGCAAACCGTTCGTGATCGGGGCCGGGGTGGTCGGCGCGGCCGGGGTGTCGCTGCTGCTGACCTCGCACAACGTGGCCATTTTCCCAATCTCGATGGGCGCCATGTCGCTGGCTTACGGCACCTTCATCTCGGTCGACCAGGCGCTGATGGTCGAGGTGCTGCCGAACCAGGCCAACGCCGCCAGGGACCTGGGCTTCCTGACCGTCGCCAACTCGATGCCGGGCATCTTGGCCCCCGGCGTGGCCGGCCTGCTGGTCACCTTGGGCGGGTACCCTGCCGTCTTCCTGGGCGGACTCACCCTGACCCTGGTCAGCGGCGTGTTCCTGGTCTTCGTCAAACGGGTCCGCTGAGCCCGCCATGCGCGCGAGACCCACCACGCCCGCCCGGCCCGCCGCGCCCCGCCCGCCAGCAACACCCGGCGCGACCGCCAGACCCGCCCAGCCCGCCAAACCAAAGGAGCAGCCCATGACCGCCTTCCCGGCCGGATTCTTCTGGGGCGCCGCCACGTCGGCGCACCAGGTCGAGGGGAACAACACCGCCTCCGACTGGTGGCACTTGGAGCACGCGCCCGGCTTCTTCGGGGACGAGCCCTCCGGCGACGCCTGCGACTCGTACCACCGCTGGCGCGAGGACCTGGCCCTGCTGGCCGAGGCCGGTTTCAACGCCTACCGGTTCTGCGTCGAGTGGTCCCGGATCGAGCCCGCGCCCGGCCGCATCTCCCAGGCCCACCTGGACTATTACCGCACGATCATCGAGACGGCCGGCCAGTTGGGCCTAAAGCCCCTGGTGACCTTGCACCATTTCACCAGCCCGGCCTGGCTGACGGCGATGGGCGGCTGGGCGCACCCCGAGGCGCCCGACCGCTTCGCCGCCCACGCCGCCGCCACCGCCGCGATCCTCGACGGCGTCAGCCACATCTGCCTGATCAACGAGCCGAACATGGTGGCGCTCTTCCCCACCCTGATGGCGGCCGGCCTGGAGACGTTGGGCCGGTCTCTGCCCGCCGTCCACCCGGCCACCGCCGAAGGCCTCGTCAAGGCGCACGATGCCGCCCGCGCGGCCCTGCGCGAAAGGTTGCCCCGGGCGCGGCTCGGCTGGTCCATCGCCTCGCAGACGTATCGCCCGGCGCCGGGCGCGGAGGCGGCGGCCGCCGCCTACCAGCGGGAGTCGGAGGACGTTTTCTACGATGCCGCCGCCGGTGACGATTGGATCGGCGTGCAGGCCTACACCTGCCGCCGCGTCAAACTGGCCGACGGCCAGTTGGTCCCGGACCCCCGCCCGGACGCCCGGCGCACGCTGACCGGTTGGGAGTACTACCCGGCCGCCTTGGCCGAATGCGTCCGGCGGGTGGCGGCCTTGACCGGCCTGCCCGCCATCGTGACGGAAAATGGCATCGCCACCGCCGATGACGCCGAGCGGGTCGCCCACACCGGCGCCGCTTTGGACGGCCTGGCCCAGGCCCTGAACGATGGCGTGGACGTGCGCGGCTACTTCCACTGGAGCCTGCTCGACAACTACGAGTGGGGCTCTTTCGCTCCCACCTTCGGCCTGGTGGCGGTGGACCGCCAGACCTTCCAACGCACCCCGAAACCGTCCTTGGCCTGGCTCGGGGAATACAACACCCAAGAAAGGAACTAACCATGCCCCTCGACCCGATCCTCGCGCCCCTGGTCGAACAGCTGCGAGGCGATCTGCCGGATATCCCCATCGAAGTCGAGCGGGCTCAGTCCCTGGCCGCCTCCCAGGCCCAACTCGGCACCGTCATCGAACCCGCCCCGGACGGCATCGAGTTGGGGCGGCTGTGGATCCCGGGGCCGGCGGGCGCGCCCCGCGTGCTGGTCAAGACCTACCGGGCGCGGCCCGCGCCGATGAGCCCTTTGACCCTCAAACCCGGCCTGCTCTACATCCACGGCGGCGGCTGGTGCGCCGGCTCGACCGACTCGGCCGAGATCGACGCCTGGTGCGGCCACCTGGCCGCCGGGGCCGACCTGGTGGTGGCCTCGGTCGAATACCGGCTGGCGCCGGAGCACAAGTATCCGGCCGGGCTCGAAGACTGCTACGCCGCCCTCGTCTGGGTGGCCGCCAACGCCGAGCTGCTGGGGATCGACCGGTCCCGGTTGGCGGTGGGCGGGGCCTCGGCCGGCGGCAACCTCTCGGCCGCCGTGGCGCTGAAGGCCCGCGACCAGGCCGGACCGGCCATCGCCCTGCAACTGCTGGAGATGCCGGCGCTGGACTTCACCTTGTCCTCGCCCTCCATCCACGAGTTCGACCAGGACTTCCCGGCCGTCGGGCAGATGGCTGTGCTGCTGGGGCCCCGCTACCTCGACGGCATCGGGCAAAAGACCGACCCCTACGTCTCCCCGCTGCTGGCCGACAGCCTTGTCGGCCTGCCCCCGACGACCATCCTGATCTGCGAGATCGACCCTGTGCGCGACGACGGCCTGCGCTACGCCGAGCGGCTGCGCGCGGCCGGCGTGCCGGTCGAGGCGAAGGTGTACCAGGGCATGCTGCACGGCTGCTCGTCGCTGACGCTGATCCTGCCGAGCGCGCGGGCCTGGCGCGACCACTGCGTCGCCGCCCTGCGGCGGTTGTGAGCGGCCGGGCCGGCCGGGCGCCGCGGGCGGGCGTACCGTTGGCGCGTGACGACGTGGACGGCATCGGACACCAGGCGGGCGAGCGAGCGAGACACTGCCGACGTGCGGGGCGCCGCCGACGTGCGGGGCGCTGCCACCACTGGCGGCGGGACCAATTCGGCTGGCGCGGACTTGGGCCGATCACGGGCCGAGGTGGCGGATCGAGACCACTTGGACGCCGTCTGGCCGGGCGTAACTCGGACCGGAGCCGGTGATGACCGCCAGGAAACGGGGCGGGCGGCTCATGCGGGCGGCGATCCGGGCCAGACCGGCGGCCGCCGAGTCCACCGCCGGCGGCGCGGCCGAGAGCTTGACCTCGAGCCCGGCCCAGTCGACGCCCCGGACCAGCACGGCGTCCAACTCGGCGGCCGGTTCCGCGAAGGCCCGCACTTGCCCATCCCAGGGCTGGCTGTAAACCGTCAGGTCGCGGTAGACGAGCGATTCGAACAGCTGCCCGAAGGCCGCCGGATCGGCTGTCAACGAGTCCGGCGTGGCGCCGATGGCGGCGGCCGCCAGCGACGGATCGACCAGATGGCGCTTTGGCGCCCGGCGGACCTGGGCGGCTGATCGCAGGTGGCCGCCCCAGGCCGGCTGATCGACCAACACCCACAGCCGGGCCAGCGCGCCTAGGTAATCAGCCACGGTCTTAGCCGACAGGCTTTCGCCGTAGAGCGCCGAGTCCGCCATCAGGGTGCGGTTCGAGACGTAGGTGGCGCTGTTCCGGGCCAGGGCGAAGATCAGGGCGGCCATCCGGCTGGGGTCGCGGCGCACGCCATCGGTGGTGACGATGTCGCCCGCCGCCATGGCGCGCACATAGTCGCGGTTCGATGCCGCCGCGTCGTCCGTCGAACGGCGCCGGTTGGAGGGCCAACCGCCCCGGCAGACCGCCTCGGCCAGTTCGGCCAGACCCCCCAGCGGCTCACCGCCGCGCGCCGGGGCGCCTTCCCACAAGCCGGCGATGGAGACCGACCCGTCCGACTCGCCCGATTCGGCCAGGGACAACGGCCGCATCACCACCCGGGCGAAGCGCATCGCGCCGCTGTGACGGGTGATGTCGTCAGCTGGGGTGGCCGACCCAGCCAGGATGAACTGGCCGTCCGCCTGGCGGGCGTCGACCTCCGCCCGCACGGCGTTCCACAAGTCCGGCGCCAACTGCCACTCGTCGATCAGGCGCGGGGCCGGCCCGGCGAGCACCGAGGGCGGATCGATCTGGGCGGCCCGCCGCAATTGCGGTTGCAGGTCCAGCCGAACCTGGCTGGCGGCGTGGCGCAGCGCCGTGGTGGTCTTGCCGCAGGCCTTGGGACCCTCGACCAGCACCGCCCCGGCTCGGCCCAAGGCGGCCTTCACCTGGGGGTCGATCAGTCGCGGAAGGTAGTCGCCCGGTCCTGTGCCCATGGCTCGACTCTAACAGTTCTTCCATAATTCACGCATCGGACTTCGCCTATTATGCGAACTTCGCTTCGCGAAATATTCGTCGCGAGGCGGCCCGCGCGGCCGGCCCGGCGGCGCCGGCGGCCCGTGCGGTCAACCGGCGGCGAGGTTGGCCTCGACGGCCGCCAGCATCTGGTCCAGGGCGGCCCGGTTTTCCTCCAGGAAGGCGGCCTCGAGCTCGGTCTGGATGGCGATCAGGCGGGCCATGTAGTCGGTCTCGACGCGGCAGTCGAAATCGGCCAGGGCCACTGCCAGCTCCGGCGGGGATTGGATCAGCGTGCGCTGATCCTGGGGCAGTTCGAAGTCCCCGTACCGGTCGCGGGGGGCCGCCTGGCCGTCCGCGCCCGTCCGCACGGCCAGGTAGAGCGCTTGCACCGGGCCGCTGATGACGCCTTCCTCGCCGCCGTCGCCGATTACGTGTTCTTCCGACACGTCGAACCCCTGCTCGGCCACGCAGGCCGCCCACTCGCGGTCCAGCGCCAAGGTGCGCGAGTCGTTATCGGCCTGGTATTCGACGTCCATCATCCCGGCGACCAAGGCGCCATAGGTGGCCGAGGCCAGCGCCGCCTCGCCCACCGGGTCGGGGAATTGGCGATAGGCCTGGTCGCGGCAGCTGTCGCCGTCGCCAAGCTGGTCGGTGGTGGTCCATTCGTCGGGATCGGTCCGCTCGAGGCCTTCCAAGGCCTTGTAATAGGCGTCCAGCGCCGCCTCCGAGAGCGACATCATGTATTCGGCCTGCGGATCCAGCGCCAACGGCTCGCCCGACCCGTCGCCACCCTCCAGATCGATCGCCTCCGGCGGGTCCGCGAAGTAGTCCCAGCGGCCGTAACCGTGCTGGGCGACATCTTCCCTGGTCGCGCCCAGCTGCGGCACCTGCAACCGGTCCCGCCTCCAGTCCGCGCCGCCCCGCGCGTCCGAGCCCTCGCCCGCCTCCTCGCCCGGCTCCGGCAACGTTGCCGGGTAGTAGGTGAACCCGGCCGCGGTCATACAGGCGGCGACCGCGACCTCCCGGTCGTTGTACACCTTGACCTGGGCCTGCTCGAGGCGCGGCGAGAACATGGCGTCCTCCAGGCCGAGGGCGGCGAAATAGGGTTCCAGCGGCATGCCGGGCGGCGCCTGGCTGGTGAATGACACCCACCGAACCGCGTCCTCGCCCGCCGCCTCCGCGCTGGCCGCCCCGGACGCTCCCCCGCCGTCGCCGCCCGCGCCATCGCCGGTTTCCGATGCCGTCTGCCCGCCTCCCTGCGTGCAGCCCCCCGTCAGCCCGGCCAGCGCCGCCAATCCCAAGACCAGTCCCCAGCCCACCGCCCGAACCATGCCTGATTGTAAACCCGTCGGACGGTTCTTGCGCCCTCCAAGGTGTGTCCCCAAGTTTGAGACGAAAGGACCGTCCCCGGGTTTAGGGTCAGCCGACGGCGATGTTGGCTTCGATGGCGGCCAGCAGCTCGTCCAGGGCCGAGCGGTTTTCCTCCACGAAGGCCGTCTCCATCGCGGTCTGGATGGCGATCAGGCGGTTCATGTAGTCAGTCTCGACACGGCAGTCGAAATCGGCCAGGGCGATCTCGATCTCCGGGCCGGACTGGATCAGCGAGCGCTGATCCTCCGGCGCGTCCGGGTCGCCGTATTCGGCGGCGACGCGGCCGTCGGCCCCGGTCCGCATCGCCAACTGGAAGGCTTGGACCGGCCCGGCCGAGATGCGCTCCACGCCGCCGTCGCCGGTTCCGCGCTCCTCGGAGGCGTCGAACCCGCGCTCCAACATGCAAGCCGCCCACTCCCGGTCCAGCGCCAAGGTGCTCGGGTCGTCATCGACCTGCCAGCTGATCTCGGCCATGCCGCCGACCAGGTCCTGATAGACGTAATCGCTCAGCGGCCGTTCGAGCACCGGGTCCGGGAACTTGCGCGCCGCCTGGGCGCGGCAGCTGTCGCCCTCGCCGGAAAAGGCCAGCCCGTCGCCTGTCCAGGTGCCGTCGCCGGCCGGCTCCACGCCTTCCAAGGCCTTCAGGTAGGCGTTGAAGGCCGCCTCCGAGAGCGTCGCCGTGTACTCGGCGTTCGGGTCCGGCCCGGGCTCCCCAAGCGCTATCGCCCCGTCATCCAGCCGGGCCCCGGACAAGCCCAAGTCAAAAGCCTCCCACTGGCCGTAGCCGTGCTTGGCGACATCTTCCCTGGTGTCGCCCAACTGCGGCACCGGCAGACGGTCCCACAGCCAGCCGACCTCCTTCTCCAGGAGCGCCCTGGCCGACTCGTCCAACGCCGGCTCGGAGGTCTCAACGGGGTAATAGGTGAACCCGGCCGCGCTCATGCAGCGGGCGACCTCGTCCTCCATGTCGGCCGTCCGCTGGGCCTCGGCCTGCTCGATGCCCGGCCTGAGCAGGCTGGCCTCGTGCCGCAGCGCGGCGTAGTACGGCTCCAGCGGCATGCCCGGCGGCACGTCGGAGTTGAACGTGGCCCGGCGGACGGCGTCATCGGCCGGGAGACGTGGAACCGCATTGTGAATGTGTACTCTGACGACGCGCCGCAGCCGCCCGCGCCGCAGCCGCCC
>JAIROU010000178.1 GCA_031257375.1 Bifidobacteriaceae bacterium | reverse complement strand
GCCTTCCCGGTTTGTGTCCAACGGGCTTTCTAACACTCCCATTGTCGCAGGTCGGAAGGCATTTTTCAGATCAAACCGCCACGTGTCGCCAACCCCTTACTCGCGGATCTGGGTCAGATTGTCGGTAGTGGAAAGATAGGCTGAGGGCTGTGATAGTCGGCGTCTACATTGACGGGTTCAACCTCTACTACGGCGGCGTCGCATTGGCTGGAGGCCGCGGAGTTGCGGGATGGCGCTGGCTCGACTTGCGCCAGCTGTCAACCAATCTGCTATCGCAGCATCCGGGCTGGGCGGGAGCCACGGTCTCAAGAGTCGTCTACTGCACCGCCCGTATCAAGGGCGGTGGCGCGACCGCCCACCAACAGCAGCAGCGCGACCAGGACACCTACCTGAGAGCGCTGGTCGCGGCGAACTCGGTCGATCACATTGAGTACGGGCACTATGTCTCCAGGGTCGCCACCGCCCCCCTTGCCAATCGTGACACTCACCACCGACCTGTCCTGGTCGAAGCGGCTTGGCCTGTCATGGTTCGCGACAGCGCTGAACAGGACGTGGCGGGAGCCACCTTCATGGTGTCGGTCGCCCGGCGGGAGGAGAAGGGCACCGATGTGAACGTTGCGACGCACTTGCTGTTGGACGCGCTGCGCGGCAGGGTCGAGGCGGCGTTGGTCATCAGCAATGACTCCGACCTCGCTCTGCCTGTGTCCACGGCCCGCAGCCTTATCCCGGTGGGTGTGATAAACCCGACCACAGGCCAGACAGCCGGGGCGTTGAAGCTCGCGCCAGGCCAGCGGGCAGGTTTGCACTGGGGTCGCGTGCTCGCGCTTCAAGACTTGGCCGACGCGCAACTGCCCGCCCAGGTGGGCCGGCTCCGCAAGCCGAGTGGCTGGTGACTCACCGGATTCGGATGAGATGCGAGCGCCGTCTTGGTGCGGCCCTGCTAAGCTTGGCTCATACACCACCCGACGTCTCTGGCGTCGGGTTATCTTTTGCCCGCCAAGCATTGGGGCACGGACGGGCAACTCGCTCACACGCCAAGACCGCGCGAAGCGGGTGGAGCTGAGCGCCTTGACAGCGTGACCGACGAGTTGGACAAGCTGGAGGCCGCCATCGTCCGCGCCGTCAACGAGGGCGACCTGCTCTTGGCGGAGAAGCTGCGCGAGAATTGGATCGACCTGTGGAATGCCCGGCTGGAGCGCCGCGATGGCTGAGATCGCCCCAGCCCAAACACGCCGACCGACATCCACACATCATCCAGAAGTGCCCTTTTGGGGGTACCATAAACTGCCGTGCGGCTCCACGGCCCGGCCGCCCGGCACGGCGTGATCCCGCGAGGATGCGCTCCATGTGGTCGCCAACGCGCGGACAATCATCATTCTGCGCGACGAGCCGCGCAAGCTGCTCTACATCGGGTTCGACATGGCGGGCCGCCTCCGAGAGGCAATAGTGGACCAGCCGCAATGGGAAGACGGCCAGCCGGTCTGTGTCCACGCCGACACGCTCACCGCCGCCTGGCTGAAGTACCTGTGAAGGAGACGATGCCCATGGACCAGGACCAAACCGCGCCGCGAGCCGAGTTCACCGCCGATGAGATAGCGCTTTTCGAGGCCGACGCCGCCGAGGCAGAGCGCGGCTACAGTGTTGAGCAGCTCGACGCCCTGCCCAAGCTGCGCCTGCGGGGCCGCCCGCTCGAACTGGGCGACGAGGCCGGCGTCATGGTGCGCCTGCGGATCGACCCGACGCGCCTGCGCTCCATCGACGCCCTCGCGCAAGAGCGCCATGTCACACGCTCCCAGTTCATCCGCGACGCTCTAGACCGCGAGCTTGCGCGCGCCTGACCCGAGCCGCAGCGAGCGGGGGGACCACCAGGCGACCAGGCGGGCCTGGCGTGGCTGGGAGCGGGCGAGCCCTCGCAGCACGGTCCGGGCGGCCGCGCCGCCCGCTCGCCCGGCACCAGGCGGCGACGACCCGTCCGGCGGGGCGTAGGCGGCCCGTTGCAGGTCCGCCGCCAGGCCCTCCAGCGCGCGAGCCGCCGCCCCCTGGCCGGAGGAGTCGAGCCAGGCCGCAAGCTCGCCGGCGACGGCGGCCGGGGTCCGCCAAGGCGGGGAGGACAAACCCAGGTCATTGGCGGTGGCCAGGATCTCCGCCCAGACCTCGACCAGCCCGCCCCGCAGGCGCCGCCGCCGCAGCCAGCGCCGCCACAGTCCCGGAACCGCCGCCACCAGGGCCAGCAGGCAGAACACCGAGGCCGACCAGATCGGCCAACTAGGACCGGACCAGGAAACGTCTGGATCAGAACTGGACGGCCCGGCCGGGCCGCTGGGCGAAGCCGAGGGCGACGGCCGGGCGGACGGCGAGGTCGAGCGGCCGGAAGGCGACGGGCGGGCCGAAGGCGGCGGCACGTCATCGTCCAAAGACGGTGTCGGCGAGGCGGAAAGGTAGCTGGAAGCGTCGGCCCGCGAGACGGTCGGCTCGAAGCCGACCCAGCCGGAGCCGGGAATGTGCAACTCGGGCCAGGCGTGGAGGCGGTCGGCGGCGACCGAGTACTGGGTGATCGAGCCGTCGCGGGCGATCGGATTGCCGGGCAGGTAGCCAATAGCGACGCGGGCCGGAATCCCCAGCGAGCGGGCCATCAGTGTCATGGCGGCCGCGAAATGGACGCAGTAACCGGCTTTGACCTCGAGGAAGCGGGCCACCACCGCCCCCGAGTCGCCGTCGTAGCCCTCGCGCGCCGGGGTCGACATCGAGTAGCTGAAATCGGACTGGCGGAAGAAGTCTTCCAGGGCCAGCGCCTGCTCGAAGGGGTCGTTCCCGGACAAGGCGACGGCCTCGCGGGCGGTCTGGCCGATCACCTCCGGCAGGTCGTTCGGCAGCCAGATGTATGGCTCGAGGGCGTCCACCTCGGCGCCCGTCAAACCGCCGCCGGCCAGCGCGCGCGCCTCGTCCGAGCCCGGATCGGGCAGCCAGGCCGAGACCTGGTAGGACTGGTCGTCGGTCCCGCCCCGGACGAAACCCACCGTCAGGTCGGCCTCATCGACCCGCAAGGCGCCGTCCACGCCGGTCACCGACAGCGGTTGGTAGGGCAGCGGCAGCCAGTCGGAGTTGAGGTCGGCGATCTCGATGCCGACCGCCGCCTCGACCCCGACCTGCCCCCGGCCGGGCTCGGACAGCCAGGCGGCGCCCTCCGAATCGGCCTCGAGCGGCCGTTGCTCGCCCGGCAGGTGGCTCCAGGTGGTGCCGTCGAATTGGCTTAGCGTGGTCAGGCGCAGGTAGACCGGCCCGACCTGCGAGTTGTAGCGCATGGCCTCGGTCGAGGGGCTGGAGCGCAGGTCGTCGCCCAAGTCCAGCAGCGGATTGTCGCCGCCGACGTGGACTTTGGCGCGGTCACGGCCTTGGACCAAGCCGCCGATGCCGAGGCCCGGGGTTATCTGCCCCGCGGCCAGTCCCAGCGCCACGGCGCCGACCACCAGGGCCGGGGCGGCCAGGCGCGGCCGGGCGCCGCGGGCGGTGGCCGCCAGCAGCACCAGGTAGGCCACGGCCATCGGGGCGAAGGTGACCGGCGGCAGGCCCTGGCGGACGAAGGCCACCGCCACCACCCCGACCAGGGCGGCGAACAGGCCGGTCGCGGCCGGGGCCTTGACGGTGAAGACGTACCAGTCGAAGACCCAGGCCAGCAGGGCGCCGCTGAGGGCGACGAAGGCGAAGATCCATTGGCCCGCCACCAGCGGGCTGGCCTCGAGCAGGAAGGCCCGGCCCAGGTCGGAGGCCAGATCGGTGAAGCGGTCCCAGGCGCGCGCGTTCGGAATGATCCAGAACCAGGCCACGTCGGCCGCGAAAGCGGCCGTCAGGGCGGGCGGCACCAGGGCCGCCTGGATCAGCCCGATCAGGCCGTTGGCCAGACCGGCCGACCGCCCGATCAGCCCGACCGTGAAGACCATCAGCCCGAAGCCGACGTACCAGCCGATCCAATCGGACCCCATGATGAGCGGGGCGATCGGCACGGCCAGGCTCAGATAGAGCAGGAGCGTGGCGGCCAGGACGCCCGGCCGGACGCGGCTCATGGGATCCTCGTGACGGTCCAGCCCTGGCGCCGCAGGGCGGCGTCCTGGGCGTCGGGGCCGGTCAGCCAGAGTTGCCCGGGCCGGGCGATAGCCGCCAACGGCCCCAGTTCGGCCGCCAACTGGTCGGTGACCTGCGCGAACGCCCCGTAGATGGGGGCGACGGCGCCGCGGGCGCCGATCTCGCCGAGCAGCCGCCGGCCAAACCCGAGCCCGCCCGCGCCCCCGGCCTGGAATCCCTCCGGGGCTAGCCGAACCCGCGCCAAAGCCTCCAGCAGCGGGCCTGACCCGCCCGCCGGGTCGAACCGGACTTCTGGCGCTGGCCCGGCCGGGCGCGCGGCCACCGGGACCAGATGCACCGTGTGACCGGCCCGCAACAGCCTCAGCGCCACCGAGGCGGCCGCCGACAAAGCCGCCTCGGCCGCCTGACCGGCCGGCGCGGCATCGTCCACCAAAACCCAAACTTGGGGCAGCCCGCGCAAGACGACCTCGCGGACCATCAACCGGTCGCGCCGGGCGGTCGCCTTCCAGTGCACCAGGCGGCGCGGGTCGCCGGACTGGTAGTCGCGGACGGCCGCCGGCTCGGTCACCCGCTCGGCCCCGGCCTGGGTGCGGGCCTGGGGCAGGTCCGACTCGGAGTCCGGCATGGCCACCTGGACATCGACCAGGTTCGGCGCCACCAGGAGCTCGGCCGGCGGGGCGGTCCGGT
>JAIROU010000069.1 GCA_031257375.1 Bifidobacteriaceae bacterium | reverse complement strand
GGGCGCCCACTCGCGGCGCGGCGGGTCGGCCAGTTCCTCCTTCGAGGCGACCTCGAACAAGCTCCGCCCGTTCAGGTAGACGTCGCCCAGATGCTTGGCCGGGCTGTCCGGGGCCGCCTTGACCAACCAGTCGCCATCGACCGCCCGGCCGAACGGGTTGAACTCCCCGAACAACTCGTTCGGCAGGGTCGCCCGCCAAACGGTTTGGCCCAGGGCGCGCTCCCGCACCCACCCGGTGACCGGCTCGGACCCCTTGATGACCACCCGCTCGCCATCGGCCGCCCGGTAGGTGATCCGCCGCCGGTCGCTCAGCCCGCCGTGGCGCGGGCGCACCCACTCCCGGTAAACCCCCGCGTGGACCACCACGTCATCGCCGGCCATCGCCACCTGCGCGGCATGGTTGACAGTTCGGAAAGGATCACCCGCCCTGCCCGAAGCCAGATCGGAACCAGTCACGGCCACATGGTGATCAGTCACGTCACAAGCCTTTCTGCGGAGGTTTCGCCGAGGCGGCGCTGCGGCCTGCCGCGGCCATGCGGCCCAGTCCGGACAGCGCACGAGCCCCGGCCGACTTGGCGGAGTCCAGTCTAGACGATACGATTCGGCCCGCAGCGACTCAAACCGGGGCTGGGGATACAAAGGCCACTTGTCAAACGGCCAGAGCCAAATCGATTCGGTACGACTGGCAACTCTGCCACCCAAGACGGCCGCCAGGGGGCCAGGGCCGAGCCGGGCGGCACCGGCCAGAGAGCGCCGGGCAGAGAGGCGATTGGGCCCGCAGTCCCGGATGCCCGTCTGGTCGCAGATCGTCGCAGGCGCCGCAGAGTCCTCGAGCTAGCCTGCTCGCCGCTTGGCCGCAGCGCAGGCAACGGCTCCCCCGGAACAAGGCTGCGGGCGGACTGTGGGTGGGCGCCTCAGGCTCCAGCGCGAAAGCCGAACCGTGAGCCGCGACAGCCAAAGGGTGTTGCCGCCCCAGCCTGCGGTGTAGCTCTTCGGGAGTGCGCTCGGGATCGGCCATTCCCGCGGCCATCAACTCGACCGCGGCCCGATACGCGTCCGTGGTGGCCGCGACGGTGAGGAACAGATCGGGGTTGACCGCAGATACACCCGCAGAATCGAGGTCTGCCTCACCGAAGTCATCGACGTCCTCGGTGACCAGGAAGGCCGCCCCCGCAGCCACCGCGTCCGCAAGCACTTGGCGGTCGCCCTCGGCCGTCCCGGCGAACGACTCGGCCGCGGACCCTTGCGGGGTGAGTTCAATTCCGGCAGCAGCCCGCACAACGCCGACGGGGGCTTTGCGGGCGTCCAAGTGGCGATCCGCTTGGTCCTCGACGTACCGGCTCCAGCCAATCCGATAGCCACTGGCGTCGCGGGCGTAAACGATGAGGGATCGCGTCAGGGGCTTGGCCAGGACGTTGGCGTCGAGGAACGCCAGCGGCCTGGAGGCCTCACCCACCGGCGAACAATTCGGCCTCGACATCGGCGGCGGAGGCCCGGCTCATCGCCAGCATGGACTCGCGCCAAATCCGTTGGAACTCCGGGTAGGGCACGCGGTTGCGATTGCCGATCTTGACGGCCTTGATCTTGCCCGCCGAGATCCGCCGGGACACCGTCGACCGGGAAACGCTCAACCGCTCGGCGACTTCTTCCGGCGTCAGCCACAGCGTTTCGACGTTGACGGTGACCCGCTGCCCGGACCGCCGAGCCTCGCGCACAATCTGGAGAACAGCCTGCTCGACGGCGCTCTGCGCCGGATCGTCTGGAAAGGCGCTGGGCTCGATTGTCAGGGCTGGCGTCGTCATTGGACAAGCATACCGCTGATTGCACACTCCGACCAGCGAGAACGTGTATGCCGCGCGGCGTAGCAGGCGGATTCCCGAATGGGCGGTGGCGATTCCGGCGCCGGGCCGATGCCGCACGGCAGGCCCTGTGGATTGGCCACTGGCCGCGCCTGTTGGCCTTTGCCACGTCGGGCGCCCCGGCACGCGCGGTCGCCGGCGGCCGTTCAGGGGCGCGGGAGGCTGGCGAGTTCCCGAGTTCTAAACGAAGTGCAAGAACGGGCCGGGTGGGGTAGGCTTCAGGCGAAGCCAAAGCGGTTCGGTAGCGGAGGTCGGATCTTTCTCTGCCCGGACCCGCAGTGCGGGTTCGGGCCCAACGGACAACGCGAGGACGAGGAGAGCGCCATGGCACAAGGGTTATCCAACTGCGGGGACTCGGCTGCCGGGGGTCAGGTCGGCGAAGCGCCGGTCTCCCCGATGACGCCGAGACGGCGTTTCGAGGCCGCGATGCGCCACCTGCCCACCGACGCGCCGGCGACCATGGAACTCGAGTTCCACCTCTACCAGGAGCTGGGCGGGGAGATGGTCACCGTGGGCGGCGACTTCGTCAAGCTGACCGCCAAGGAGCAGGCCAGCGCCTTGCACCGCAACGCCGAGATCATGATCGAGTGCGCCCGCGTCGCCGGGCATGACGCGATCAAGGACGTCGCCTGCTACTGGGAGGAGTCGCCGGGCGTCCCGGCGCTGCTGTGGCTGCCGGACGAGGCTCGCCTGGACCAGATCAGGGCGCTGCGGGAAGTCGGCGGCGACGAGTACTTCATCTTGGGATCTTGCGGGGCCACCGTCGCCATCCCAAACGGGGCGGAGATGGCGGAGTTCGTGTTCGCGTTCTACGACGACCCGGAGACCATGCACAGGCGCTACGACAGAGTCCTCAAGGACACCATCGAATACCAGCAGCGCCAGCTCGACGCCGGCGCGCACGGCATCCTGAGCGCCGCCGACGTCGCGTTCAACAACGGCCCATTCTTCACTCCGGACCTGCTAGACGAGTTCTTCTACCCCTACCTGCGGGCCTGGGCCGAGTCGCTCAACTCGCAAGGCTTGATCAGCGTGTGGCACACCGACGGCGACATCAGGCCCATGCTGGACAAGGTGGTCGAATGCGGCGTCACCGCGATCCAATGCGTAGACCCGTTAGCCGGGATGGACATAGTCGATGTCAAAGCCCGCTATGGGGACAAGCTGGCCCTGGTGGGGGGCTTCGATTTCCGGGTCCTGCAGTTCGGCTCGCCAGCGGCGGTTGTCGCCGAGACGCGGCGGATCATCGAGGGCTGCTGGCCCGCCAGCGGGTTCGCCCTGGGCGGCTGCAACGCCATCTTCCAGGGGATCCCGCCGGAGAACTACCTGCTGATGTGCCAAACCCGGCGCGAGTACCGCGCGTAGGGCCGCGAGCCCCGAGCTGCCTGCTGTGCCGAGCTGGTACGGCCCGCAAGTCGTCCGCGAGAACCGAAGGGCGCGCTCAGCGGCGCGGATTGGCGGGGCGGCCTCTTACGGCTGTGCCCCCGGCGGGGGTCGAGCGGTCGTGGCGCCTCAAGCGCACCGCTGGATGGCGACGCGGGCCTTGTCCCGCAGCGATTCCATGTCGCCGGGCCGTTTAGCCTCCACCCCGATGGTAGAGAAACTCGGCCGGGTCACACAGAAACAGGGGCTAGTGACCGCGCGGGGCGCCCCGAAGGGGGTTGCGCCTTCGGCGCGAACCGGCCTTGTGGGCGCGCCCGGCGGCCGCCCAGACGGTACACTGGCCCAGGTGCAGATGAAACGTTTTGGCCGGCGGCCGCCGCCTGGCCGAAAGGAGGGTGCCGGGTGTTGTCGGTCCACCGCGGCGAGGAGACGCGCCAGATCCCGGCCCGCGCGGACGGGGACCTGCTGTCCGCTTTGCGGGAGGGCGGGCTCCGGGACGTGCCGTCGGTCTGCGGGGGGAAGGGGACCTGCGGGAAATGCGTGGTCAAGGTTGGGCCTCGGGCGGATGCCGCCCGATACGCGCTGGCCTGCCGGCAGGGTGTCGGCGGCCTCGCTCCCGGCGACGAGATTTGGCTGGACGAGGTGCCAGACCTTGAGATCCAAACGGAATTCGCGGGACCGGCCACCGCGCTGGGCGGCGAGCCGGGCGGAGGGGTTGCGGTTGCGGTCGACGTGGGGACCACCACGGTGGCGGTGGCGCTGGTCGATCTGGAATCCGGGCGGACCCTGGCGCTGGCCTCCGACAGGAACGCCCAGGCCGCGTTCGGGGCTGACGTGCTCTCCCGGATTGTGGCCGCGTCGGAATCCGGGACAGCCGCGCTGGCCGGGCCGCTGCGAGAGCAGATCGCCGACCTGACACGTCATGCGCTGGAAGCAGCGGGGGTCGGCGCGGGCCGGCTCAAAGGCTACGCGGTCGCCGGGAACACGGTGATGGAGCATTTTGTGGCCGGGCTGTCGCCGGAGTCGATCGGCCAGGCGCCCTTCGAGCCGCTCTCCCGGTTCGGGAGCACGGCCACCGCCGGCGCGTTGGGCCTCCCGGGCCGCGAAGAAGCGCCGGTCTATCTGGTGCCCGCTGTGGCCGGCTACGTGGGCGGCGACATCACGGCGGGGGTGCTGGCCTGCCAGATGGAGGAGGCGGCCGGACGCGGCTTGACGACCTGCCTTGTCGACCTCGGAACCAACGGCGAGATCGCAGTCATGGGGCCGGAGGGTCTGACCGCGTGCGCCACGGCCGCCGGGCCGGCGTTCGAGGGCGCCCAAATCGAATGCGGCACTCCGGCCGTCGCAGGGGCGGTCGACCGGGTGCGGGCCGGTGCCGGCCAGCTGGTCGTCTCGACCATATTGCGGGCCAAGCCCATCGGGATCTGCGGCTCCGGGCTGGTCGACGCGCTGGCGGCCGCGTTGAGCTTGGGACTGGTCGACGCGTCCGGGCAGCTTCTGAACCGCCAGGAGGTCGCCCCCCACTTGCACAAATACCTGACCGCGGCCGGCCAGCCCGCCAGGCTGTTGCTGACCGGCGACGGGACGGTCTATCTGACTCAGGCGGACGTCCACCAACTGCAGTTGGCCAAGGGCGCGGTGGCCGCCGGCGTCGACGTGGTTCTGCGGGAACTCGGTTTGGAGGCGTCGCAGATCAGCCGGGTTTGGCTGGCGGGCGGCTTCGGGGCGCGCGTCAACCCCCGGTCGCTGGCGAGGATCGGGATGATCCCCGAGGAGTTCGCCCAGGTCGCGGCCGGGGTGGGAAACTCGGCCCTGGCGGGCGCCGTGGAGGCTTGCTTCCCGTCGCGGGGGACGCGGGAACGGCTTGAGTCCCTCGCAAGATCGTGCCGCTACCTTGAGTTGTCTGTCGACGCGCGGTTCACCGGCGCGTTCATGGAACGGATCACGTTCCCCGTGCCCGAACACCAAGGCTATGAAGGGGTCGACGCGCTCGCTTGCGGGCTCGGGTTCGAGCGAGTGGCGCCCCTTGACCCGTCCAAGCTGGCACCCAAAGCGGAGGTGCGGGAGATGTGCGCGGCGGCGGGCGCCTGCCAGGCCTACGGCAAGAACTGGATGTGCCCGCCGGCCTGCCCCGACACCGCAGCGCTGGCGGCCAGGGCTGCCACCTACCGGGAGGGGATACTGGTCCAGACCGTGCGCCGATTGGCTGACCGGTTCGACTGGGACGGGATGATGGAGGCTCAGCGCGCCCACAAACGGCGGTTCCGCCGCCTCGTCGGATCCCTCCAAGCGGCCTACCCCAGGCAGATGCCGCTCGGCGCGGGCACCTGCGACCTGTGTCCTGAATGCACGTACCCGGACGCGCCCTGCCGGCTGCCGGGCCTGGCCCACCCGTCTATGGAGGCGGCCGGCCTGCTGGTCGCCGAGGTGTGCCAGGCGGCCGGGATCCCCTACCACCACGGGGCTGAGACGATCGCCTACACCAGTTGCGTGCTCCTGACCTGAGTCTGCCGGCCCGCATCGGGGCGACGGGGCGACAGACCGCCTTGTCGCCATCCGGCCCAGATCCAAGCCGACGGTCAACCGTTCGCCGCTGGGCCGGTTTTGCGGGCAACTGGCCAGCGGCGCGTCCCCTGCGGCTAGAGACCGTACTCCTGGGGGACGAACTTGTCCCCGTAGACCGGGAGCATCTCCTCGATCAGTTGGCTCTCCGTTTGCGGGATGTCCGCCAGCGCTTCGCCCAGCATGTCCAGCCACGGCTCCTCCGCCTCGGGGATCGCCAGCGCGCCGGTCCCGTGTGCTTGCGTCATCAGGTCCAGGGCTTTGGACGCCGCCCGCACCGCGGCGTCCATGTGGGAGTGCGCTTGGACTATCTCGCCAGCGATGGCGATGACGTTGTCCGGCGCCAGCACGAACGCCTGTGGGTCCAGCGCCCTATCAGACGCTGCGAACAGGCGTTGGAGGTCGCCAGCTTGGCCCGCAGCCGATGCCGTGTTCATCAGCCTGGCGTCGTATTCCAGCTGTTCGAGGCTGACTATGGGCGCCATGCCGGACAGGAGCTTGACGTTTTGCACCGACTCGTTCGACCACAGGTCGGCGGCGCAGGCGGCGATGTTTCCGACCGGGCTGAAGTGGGCGCAGGCCGAGCTCTTGCCTTCCATTGAGATCGGCGTGCCCGTGATCGCCTTCAAATACGGGCCCTCGTAGCCGCAGTCCTTGTCCGGACCTGTGGCGCCTTCCTCGACGGCGACCAATGTGCGGACCGCCGAGACCACCCGGACCAGGGCCGAGAACACCGCCGGGATGAATCCTTTCTCCGCCAGCACCATCGCCGTGTTGGCGAATCCGCAGGCCGTGTCGCCGCCCGCGATCCGGCCGTTGGCGGTGGCTATCTCGACTATCCGGGACCACATGAAACGCATGTCGCGCACGCCGAGGACCGCCAACGCGAACACGACCCCTTTGACGTCGCACATCATCAAAGCGTCGTCGTGGACCTCCTTGCCGCCGGTGCTCTCGATCGACAGCAGGTCACCACCGACCGCGGCACCCTTGTCGAACAGTTCCCACATCGCGTCGAGGTACTGAGAGGTGCGGTTCCTTGGCGGGCGGTCGAATTCCCGCAGGTCGTTTGGCGTCAACCGGATCTCTGAGGCGAAGCCGTGGTCTCGCCAGGCCTGCTCGCACAGTTCGTCCATCACGGCGACCAACTCCACGCCCCAGGCGGGGTGGCGGGTGAACTCGAGCAAGGTTTCGAACTCGAACACCACGCCCGGGCTGTTCAAATGCCGGGCGTGGTCCAGCGCTTCCGCCACCACCGACCGGTAGATCTCGCGGACCTCCGGGAAAGTGGCCTCGCTGACCTGCATGGGCGGCAGGGTGAAATTCAACTCGGGGTAGACCGTGCCGCCGCCTATCTCCAGGCCCCGCCTGGTCTTGACTGGCTTGGGAGCAGTGCCGAAGAGCAACCGGC
This sequence comes from Bifidobacteriaceae bacterium, assembly GCA_031257375.1. Taxonomy (GTDB): domain Bacteria; phylum Actinomycetota; class Actinomycetes; order Actinomycetales; family WQXJ01; genus JAIRTF01. The sequence goes on along the minus strand of JAIROU010000069.1, from coordinate 3,875 downwards.
TCGGATCGCCCACGGCCAGTTCGGCGAACCTCATCACAGGGCTCCTCCTGACGGTTCGGCGGCGAAGCCGGCCAGCAACTCGACCGCTCCTGCCGGGTTGGAGCTGTAACCGTCGGCGCCAATCTTGTCCGCGAACTCTCGAGTTAGCGGAGCCCCGCCCACGATCACCCGGGTGTCTGGGCGGGCCCGGCGGATCGCCTGGATGACCGGCTCCATGTTGCCCATCGTGGTGGTCAGCAGCGCCGAGAGACCCACCACGGCCCCCGGGTTCGCGTCCAAGGCGGCCGTGAAGCCTTCCGGTTGGATATCCACGCCCAGGTCGACCACTGACCAGCCGGCACCCTCGGCGGCCATCGCCACGAGGTTCTTGCCGATGTCGTGCAAGTCGCCGAACACGGTTCCGATGATGAACACGCCCTTACGCTGGACCTCCCCGGAATCGAAAAACGGTTTAAGCAGGGCCATCCCCGCACTCATCGCGCGGGCGGCCAAGAGCATATTGGGGACAAAGGCCTTGCCGGCCGCAAACCGGTCGCCCACCACCGCCATGCCGGCCGTCAGGGCCTCGAGCACCGCGGCGGGAGAGTGCCCTTCGGCCAAAGCCTGTGCGGTGACCTCCTCGACGCCGTCCTGTCCGCGCCCGAGCGCCCGGTTGACCTTGCCGTTCTCCGTCAACGCGCTCAACCGGCTCAAAGTGCCTTGGTCCATGGTCTTCCTCGGGAAAAGTTGGGGCGCCTCGGCGGCCTCCACTGGCCTGAAGGGTCTCGCAGACCCAGCGACGAAGCGATTCGGTCAGGGGAAAGTTACTCTTATCCGCCTTGGCTGTCAACGCGCCGGGTGGACCGCGAGCCTCCCCGTCGGCCCACGTTCACGGGTCGGTCTCGTGCTCGCGAATACTCGTGGGCAATGCGATGATGAGCCAGCCTAGCCGTGACGGTAGTGTTGGCTGATCGAAGACCGTGCTGGAGGGAGCCGCCGTGCCGAGAGTGAAAATCGCTGATGTCGCAGCCGAGGCCAGGCTGTCAGTGTCAAGCGTTTCGGTGGCGCTCAATGGCCGCGGCGGGGTGTCGGAGGCCACTAGGGACAGGGTGCGGCAGATAGCGGCGAACATGGGTTACACGCCGTCGCTGGTGCGGGGTATAGAAACAGGCTCTTACACCAGGCCGAAGCTCACCGCCGTCAAGGCGACACCGACCGAGGTGGGACGGGTGTCCTGGTCTATGTTGATGGAGCTAATAGAGGACCGAAGCCGGCCGCCTTGGACGGTGGACGTGCCCCTGGGGCCAATGGTCGCAGGCGGGTCGGTGGCGGTGCCCGGGCCGAGCGCCCGGCGCGCCTGAGCCCAACCCCTTGCCCGCGCCACCTGGGTTGCCTTCCCGGCCCGTCGTCAGGGCTTGGCTGATGGCCGGCCCCGCCGTTCGAGGGCTTGGCTGACGGCGGCCAGGTTCTGGGCGGGCGTGTCCCTGGGGATCTCGCACCCAGCCATGATGATGCAATCGTCATCGACCGCGTCGCGGCACTCGTCCACCGCCGCCGCCACCGTTTCCGGCGTCCCCGCAAGCACCACGCTGACCGGGTCAAAGTTGCCGCAGACAATAGCCGCGCCGCGCAGCGCGTCATGGGCGGTCTTGAAGTCCACCATCCAGTCCACGTCCACTATGTCCGCCCCGCAAACGCGGATGCCGTCGAGCAGCGGGCCAATGTCGCCGCAGATATGCAGCCGCCCCTTGGCCCCGCAGCGGTGGATCTCGGCGAACAACCTCTGCTCGTAAGGCAGCGCCCACTCGTCGTACACCTTGGGTCCCAGCACGCTCGCCACGGCGTCCCCGACGCCGATGATGTCCGCGCCGGCCCGCACCTGGGCCTGGGCGCAGCCGACGGCCGTCTCGAGGCAGATTTCCATCATGTCGCGCACCATCTCCGGCTCGTCGTAGAGGGCCAAGGCGAAGCCGGTCAATCCCATCAGATCGGCGCTTTCGGCCACGCAGCCCTCCACCCAGCCCATGATGGGCCACTCGTCGCCGGCCTTCCGCTTGTACAACTCGACGGCCCGCAGTCGGTCCAGCATGCGGCTGGAATCCTCGATCTTGAACGGCTTGAGCAGCCGCATATCCGCCGGCCCGGCTATGAGAGGCTGGCAGACCGGCAGGGCGTCCTTGGGGAAGGCGATTCGGGCCCCGTAGTCGGCCGTCTCCCGGTAGGCGTCGCTCATCGTGTTCAACAGGTCGATTCCGAACACCTCGTTGGCCGCCAGGTTTGCCTCCACCAGCACCCGGTGGTCCCGGCAGAACTCGTCCATTCCGCGGCCGATGTGCCGGGCCGCGTACGCCATGAGAATGTTGAAATTGGGGATGCGGTCCGCGCTTTCGCCGCGCAGCGTCGCCAGCACCCGCTCTCGAGGGGTCATAGCCGGAGAGTATACCGAAGCGTTTGCGGCTCGCGCCGATGCTTGACAGGTCTCGTGGCGGAGGGTGTAAGATCGGAACACCGAAGCGTTTCGGCTAGTTACAAAGGAGTAGAAACTATGCGTCAACCATCACCCCGCCGCCCCCGGGCGATCATTCGCTGCGGCGCCGTCATCGCCGTCGCAGCGCTCGCGCTGGCCGGTTGCGGCGACAACAAGCCCAGCGGCACCACCAGCCCCGGCTCCGGCTCCAGCTCCGGCACCGAGGCGCTGAGCGGCAGCCTCAACATTCCGATTTCCTCCGCCGACGCCTCCGACAAGGCCTTTAACGAGTTGAACGAGGCCTTCAGGGCCGCCAACCCGGGCGTCGACGCCACCGTCACATCGGTCCCTAACGACACCATCGACGCCACCAAGGCGGCGCAGATGACCGCTGGCGAGGCCGACATCGTGGTGATCAGCACCAAGGGCTTCCGCGACCTGCCCCCGTACCTGGGGGAGGAGTCAAAGACCGCCGACATGCTGCTCGCGGAAGCGGGCGGCTACCTGGATCTGACCAACGAGCCGTTCATGGCCAACTACAACCAGTCGGTGTTGGACAGCCTCAAGATCGGGGGCAAGCTCTACGGGGTTCCCGGCGGCCTGAGCTACGCCACCGGCGTCTACTACAACACGCAGATCTTCGCCGACAACGGCCTGGCGGTGCCCACCACCTGGTCAGAATTGGAGCAGGTGATCGCGACCCTCCAGAGCGCTTCGGTGACGCCGTTCGGGATCGGCGGCGGGGATTCTTGGCCCGCCGGGCTGATCATGCTCGGCGTGGTGGCCGGGCTCTACCCCTCGGCTGAGGCCAAGGAGGCCCTGATGCAGGGTCTGTGGGAGAACACCCTGAAGCTTGACGAGGGCAAGCAATTGCAGGTCCTGGAAAGGGTGCAGACGGTCTTCGACGCGACGGCCGCGAACTTCGCCGGCGCCGGCTACGACGACCAACCGGCCGCCTTCGCCGCCGGCGAGTTCGCCATGCTGCCGGACGGCACCTGGAACCACACCACCATCCTGAGCGCGGTCGACGGCGCCTTCGAGGTGGGCTACTTCCCGCTGCCCGCCGGCGACACGGCGCAGGACAACGCCTCCGTCGACGGCAAGATCGAGCTGACCCTGGGCGTCAACGCCAAGTCGAAGAACCAGGCGGCGGCGCTCGCCTGGCTGGACTTCTTCTCCCAGAAGGAAAACTACGCCAAGTTCGTCAACACGGCCGGTTGGACCGCGTCGCAGCCGGGCGTGGAGCAGGATGAGTTCCTCAACTCGATCACCGATTACACGGCCGATTTCCGTCCCGTGTGGGAGAGCTTCTGGATCGCGAACAGCAACGCCGGCGATGCCGCCATGTTCCCGTTCAACTATCCCGCTCTGGTGCCGCTCGGCACGCAGACGCCTGCCGAAGCCGCCAAAGCGGCTCAGGAAGCCTGGG
>JAIROU010000043.1 GCA_031257375.1 Bifidobacteriaceae bacterium | reverse complement strand
CGGTAGGTGTCTGGATGTTGGTCGGATAGCCAGACGAGGCCCAGCCGGTGGGATTGGTTGAGGACCCTGAGGGCCAGGACGGGCGCCAGCCCGGCGATGGTCCAGTGCATGCCGGGGCGCTTGGCCCGGCATGCGACGACGCTGCCGCAGGCGGACTCCACGGCTTGGGGTTACTTCCCCGTTGACGGGCGAAGCTGTCGAAACTGTTGAGGTGACGCATCCTTTCCATCCGCTGCGAGGGCGCCGCTTGAGGGTGCTGTTTCTGAAGAAGGCGCCGGGGCGCGAGCCGTTGGTGGTGTGCGCGGGACCGCCGGGGGCGCAAGTCTATCTGGGTTTGGGGTGGACGGACCTCGCCCCGGCGCCGGCGGCGGGGCGGGTGTCGGTGGAGTCTTTGGCCGCGTTGGCGGAGGCGACACGCCACGCCAGGTGATTGACGGCGGCGCCGGGGCGGGGCATGATCTTGTGTGATGGACGACCACAAGACAGATCTTTCGGGGATGCCGGCCCCGGATCTGGCGCGGCTGCGCGCGGAGGCGGCCTCGCGCTTGAGCCAGGACGGCAGGGTGATGGTGGGCAGGGTGGTGGCCGAGCGGCGGACGTGCGGCAGGCCGAACTGCTCCAGGTGCGGGGACGGCCTGCCCGGGCACGGGCCGTACAGGTATTTCGTGCCCCGGCGGGCCGGGCGCGGCGGGGCCGTGTATGTGCCGGCGGCGCTGGTCGGCGAGGTGTCGGCTTACACGCGCGCCGGTGAGGCCTGCGAGGACGCGTTGGAGTTGCTGACGCGCGTCAACGCGGAGTTGCTGCGGCGAAGGGAGTTGGACTAATGGGAGTTGGAGTTGGGAGCGCGCCGCGAGTTGGTGGCGGTCGTCGCGAACATGTCATTGGCGGCGATCAACGCGAAGGGGCGGGATCATGGGCGGTTCGGGGAAGATAGGGCCGAGGCACCTCAAGCGCAAGGCGGTGGTGTATCTGCGCCAGTCGTCGATGGCGCAGGTCAGGGCGAACACCGAGTCGACCGCCCGCCAGTACGGTTTGGCGGATGTGGCGGTCGAGATGGGTTGGCCGCGCGGCCAGGTGGTGGTGATCGACAAGGACTTGGGGGTGTCCGGGAAGTGGGGCTCCCAGCGCGCCGGGTTCGCCGAGTTGAACGCTTTGGTTTGCGCCGGGGAGGTCGGCGCCGTGTTCGGGTTGGAGATCTCCCGTTTGGGCAGGTCGAACGCGGACGTGGCGCGGTTGCTCCAGTTCGCGGTGATCACCGAGACGGTGTTCGTCGACGCGGACGGGGTGTACGACCCGACCGACCCGAACGACCGGATGGTGCTCGGGTTCAAAGCCACCATGGGGGAGATGGAGCTGCATGTGATGGCTGGGCGGATGCGGGACGCGAAGCGGGCGGCCGCGGCGCGCGGCGAGCTGCGCGCCCAACTGCCCGCCGGGTACGTGTACGCGCCGGACCGGGCCGTCGTGTTCGACCCGGACGCGGAGGTCCAGGCCGCGGTCCGGGACCTGTTCGCGGCGTTCGCCCAGGCCGGGTCCGCGCACGGGGCGCTGAAGGCCTGGGGCGGGCGGCTGTTCCCCCGCCGGGAACGGGGCGGCGCGCTCGACGGGGAAGTCCATTGGGGGCCGTTGACGTGCTCAAGGGCGCTGTCGGTGCTGAAGAACCCCTGCTACGCCGGGGCGTACGCCGCGGGCCGGCAGGACACCGCCAAGAGCGTCGAGGTGGACGGCACCCTCCACGAGACGGTCCACGCCCGGCCGCGCGCCGAGTGGGAGGTCCTGATCCAAGACCACCACCCCGGGTACATCACCTGGGAGGAGTACCTCGCCAACGAGGCGCGGCTGGCCACGAACAACTCCTCGGGCGGCGCCCGCCCGCCGAAAGACGGGCTGGCCCTGTGCCAGGGGATCATCTCGTGCGGCTCGTGCGGCCGCCCGATGGCCACCGACGCGTCCCGCGGTTCGGGCGCGGGCTCCTACCGGTGCATATCCCACACCGACAACCAGAACACCAAGACCTGCCGGTCCGTCCTGGCCGACATCGTCGACGGCGCGGTCGCCGCCAGGCTCCTCGACGCGGTCGGCGCCGACGGCATAGCCCTCGCGTACGCGGCGGCCCAAGAGGTCGAGGACCGGCGGGCGGCGTCCGACCGGCGCCTCGTCCTGGCGGTCGACCGCGCCCAGTACGAGGCCGACCTGGCGGCGCGCGCGTTCAGGCAGGTCGAACCCGAGAACCGCCTGGTCGCCCGGAACCTTGAGGACCGGTGGGAAGCGAGGCTGAAGGCCCTGGCCGAAGCCGAGAACGAGCTGGAAGACGCCCGCGGGGCGGAGATCGCCCTCCCGCCAAGAGAAGAGATCGAGCGGATCGCCGGGGACCTGCCAGCCTTGTGGGAATCGCCCCAAACCACCGCGAAAGACCGCAAACGGATGCTCCGCGCCCTGGTCGCGGACGTGACGATCCTGCCGCAGGAAAACCGGTCAGTCGTGCGGATCGGGATCAGGTGGCAGACCGGGGCGTCCGAGGTCGTCGAGGCCGCCCGGCCCCCGGGAGGGCGCACCCGCATGCCGCCAGCCGCCCTCGACCTGGTCAAACAAGAGGCGCCCCGCGCCTCGAACCGGCAAATCGCCGACCAGCTCAACGCCCGAGGCCTGACCACCGGCCTCGGCAACCCGTTCGACCCCCACATCGTCGCGGCGCTGCGCGACCGGCACCGCCTCCCCGCCTGCGACCCGGAAACCGCCGGGCAGCTATCCGTGCCGCAAGCCGCCCAACGCCTCCGCTGCGCCCCGGCCGTCGTCCGGTACTGGATCAACACCGGCAAACTCGCGGCCCAACGCTCCACCACCGGCCAGATCGCGGTGCCCTGGGACCCCAGCGTCGAAGCTCGCTGCCAGGGCCTGATCGCCGCCTCCACCCGGCTGTCGCGGCAGGCCCCCGCGAGGCGGTGACGGGTGTGATTCGTGGGCGTGGCGTGTGAGTGTTTGTGTTGGTCAGGCCCTAGGCTGAATATGCATAGGATATTCAGTTGGGGAGGGGATCATGGCGAATGCCGGGAACCGATACGAGC
>JAIROU010000014.1 GCA_031257375.1 Bifidobacteriaceae bacterium | reverse complement strand
AGTTGGCCCGGGCCGAGGGCATGCTGGTGGAGCGGGCCCGGACGCGCGCGTCGGACGCGCTGGCCAGGGCGGGGGAGGAGGTGCTGGAGGAGGTCTGCCCGGAGGTGGCCCAGGAGGCGGCCGAGGCGAGGGCGGCCCGCCAGTTGCGGCGGGCGGAGGCGAGGCAGTTCTTCAAGATCGGGGACAACGGCGACGGGACGGCCAGCCTGAGGGGGTTGTTGCCGTCGGCGGAGGCGGAGCGGGTGCGGTCGGTCATCGACAAGGTGGCGGACAAGGCCCGCCGCTTGCAGGCGGACAGCCCGGCGGGCAAGCCGGTCGGGCGCCCGCAGGCCAGGGCTTGGGCGTTGGTGGAGTTGTGCCGGCACGCGCAGGCGTGCGGGCGGGCCGCGCCGCTGGGCGCCGCGGGCGCCAGGGTGGTCGTCACGGTCAGGGCCGAGGACCTGGCCCGCCAGCGCACCGCCGACCGCGCCGGCGATCGCGGCGGGTCCGGGGCCGGGGCCGGGCCGGGGGCGCGGTTGGCGGTGTCCGGGGAGCGGCTGGGCGAGCGGGCTTTCGCGTGCCTGGCCTGCGACTGCGAGGTGATGCGGGTGGTGCTGGGCGCGAAAAGCCAGGTCCTCGACGTGGGCCGGGCCACACGGGTGATCCCGGCCGGGATCAGGGCGGCCCTTGTGGTCAGGGACCGGGGGTGTTCGTTCCCGGGCTGCGACCGCCCCCCAGAGGCTTGCGAGGCCCATCATGTGATACCTTGGTGGCGCGGTGGTCCCACGAACATTCGCAATCGTGTTCTATTATGTCCGTCGCATCACCGGCTGGTCGAGCCGCCCCGGAACGGGCCGCCCGGCTGGGAGCCCGAGCTCCGCGGCGACGGGTTGTGGCAATTCAAACCGCCCACGTGGTTCGACCCCGACCGCAAAGCCCTCCTCCACCACCGGTTCCAAACCTGACCCGGTGCCGAGCCGGTCGCAGACGTCGAGCGCCAACCGCCGCGCGCAACCCAGGCCGCCCGCCAGGCCCAACCGTGCCGCGCGCGCAGCGCGACCGCGCCGAACTGGCGGGTTCCAAACGCCAGGGCCGTCGGCGCGTCCCGCCGACCCGAGGCAGGTCCGCAGTCGCCTCCGGCCGGTAGGAGGACAGGCCCAGCGATTTGCCCGATGCCGTCGGCGCCAGTTCGCGAGACCTCCTGCGACGACGTTCGTCAATAGGGCGCGCCAAACCCTCCGACCGCCGCCGGTCCCGCAGTACGCCGCCCGCCCGGCGCAAGCGAGTTGGCGCCCAGATTCGAAGGGTGGGGCAATAAGTCGCCCGCTCGGATTATGACATCGCCGGAGCCGCCGAAATATCGGCCGAAGCGCGTTGGAAGGCCTGCTCAGAGCGGCTTCGATGGCTCTCAGCGGTCCACTGGGCAGCCAAGCCGAGACAGCCAGCCTGACATTCGCGACAGTCCAACTACTTGACTTATTCCAGGACCCGGAGGTAATGTGGGCCTCACTCGCCGGTGCCAGCCCCGCGGCGTCGCGACGGCCTGTTACGGAGGCGGCCGGGGCACAACACCGCAAGTTAAGTTGCCAAATGACAGCCCTTCGGGCGCTGTCCGTATGAAGGGGTTTCAATGATGAAGCAAATCAGGTCGAGAGCTTTACTAGGTGCAGTGGTCGCGGCTTTGGCCGCGACGAGTTTGGCGGCGTGCGGCGGGGATGAGAAGACTCCGGCCGACGGGGACAAGTCCGGCTCGCCGGCCGCCGGCGACCAGAAGGTGACCATCTCGGTCAGCGACTACCCGTCGACTGAGAACGCGGACGCGCGGGCGGCGTTTGAACGCCAGGCGGAGGCGTTCCAGGAGTTGTACCCGAACATCACGATCGAGCCGACCGAGACCGCCTACCAGGCGGACACCATCCAGGCGTTGATCGCGGGCGGGACCATGCCCACCACCTTGCTGATCCCGTTCACGGACATCGGCCGGATGATGGAGCTTGACCAGGTGGCTGACCTGACGGATTACGCCGCCAACAGCGAGGCGCTGAGCAACCTGAATCCTTCGGTGGCCAAGATCGCCACCGACAGCTCCGGCCGCATCCGGGGCGTGCCGTACAGCGCTTACACCATGGCGCTGCTCTACAACCGTTCGCTGTTCACCGAGGCGGGGCTCGACCCGGACGCGCCGCCGACCACCTGGGAGGAGGTTCGCGCGGCCGCCAAGACCCTGACGGAGAAGACCGACGCCCAGGGATTTGAGCTCATGACAATGGAGAACACGGGCGGCTGGATGCTGACCAATATGTCGTACGCTTTCGGCGGCAAGCCGATCAACGACGAAGGCACCGAGTCGACGGTGAACAACCCTGGCACCAAGGCCGCTTTGGAGTTCTACCGGGCGATCCGCTGGGACGATAACGCGATGGGCGACAACTTCTTGGTCAACTGGGGCGATCAGGCGAACGACTTCGCCTCTGGGAAGACGGCGATGACGGTGTTCGGTGCCGACGCCTACAACCGGTTCATCACCAACTTGGGGATGAGCAAGGACGACTACGGCGTGGCCCCCCTGCCGCAGGGCACGGGCGGCCTGGGGGCGTTGGGCGGCGGCGGCGTGCTGGTGGTCAACCCGGCCTCGACGCCGGAGCAGATCGACGCGGCCGTGAAGTGGGCGGAGTTCTACTGGCTGGCGCCGTACATCGACCAGGAGCGGGCCGTGCAGCGGGCGAAGGACGATCTCGCGGCCGGGACCCCGGTGGGCGCGCCGGGACTGCCCATCGTGAACGCCGCCCAGTATGAGAAGTATCTGGGTTGGATCGCGGAGTACATCGACGTGCCGAGGGAGAATTACACGCTCTACACCTCGACCGTCGAGACCCTGCCGATCGTTCCCGAGCCGTCGGTGGCCGGCCAGGAGATCTACGCGGCGCTGGATCCGGTGGTACAAGAGGTTTTGACCAACCGGGACGCGGACATCGACAAGTTGTTGGCGGACGCGCAGGTGGCGGTCCAGGCGATCTTGGATGCCGCTCAGTAAGCGTTTGGGCGGCGGGCCGGGTTCGGAGGGTGTGATGCTCCGGCCCGTCCCGCCGCCGTCGGTTCCGATGCCGCCGGGCGGGGTTGGTCCCGACCGGCGGCGGCCGGGCCGTCGTCGGGTTCGGAGCCCGTTGGCGTGGGTGCGGCGGGGTGGTTTGACGACGTTGGCGTTCGGGTTGCCGATCATTGTGATGTTCGCGGTGTTCTCTTGGTGGCCGATCGTGCGCAGCGTGGCGATGAGCGTCCAGAAGACTAACTTCATCGTCACCGAGTGGGTCGGGTGGTCGAACTTCGAGCGGGTGCTGGCCGACCCGATGCTGGGCAAGGCGGTGTGGAACACCGTTCAGTTCACGGCTTGGTCAGTGGTGATTGGCTTCCCGGTGCCGGTGCTGGTGGCGGTGGTGATCGCGGAGTTGCGCCGGGCGCGGGGGTTCGCGTCGGCGTTGGCGTACCTGCCGGTGATCGTGCCGCCGGTGGTGGCGGTGTTGTTGTGGCGGGCGTTGTACGACCCGTCGCCGCAGGGGGCGTTGAACTCGGTGATGGGCTGGTTGGGGATTCCCCCGGCGGCGTGGTTGAACAACGCCGACATCGCGATCCCGGCGATCGTGGTGGAGATGACGTGGGCTTCGTTCGGTTCGGCCACGATCATCTATCTGGCGACGTTGATGACGATTCGGACGGAGTTGTACGAGGCGGCGGAGTTGGACGGCGCGTCGATCCTGGGCCGGGTGTGGCACGTGACGTTGCCGCAGATGCGCGGCATCTTGCTGATCATGTTCCTCCTCCAAATCCTGTCGGTGTTCCAACTGTTCACCGAGCCTTGGGTGATGACGGGCGGGGGTCCGGCGAACGGCACGTTGACGGTGATGATCCTGATCTACCGGTACGCTTTCGTGGCCGGCGACTACGGCCGGGCGACGGCGTTGAGCCTGCTGCTGGCCGTCGCCCTGGGAATCCTGTCGGCCGTCTACTTGGCCGCCACCCGGCGTTGGAGCCGGACATGAGCGCCGGGCCGGGCGCCGCGTTGCGGGCGGTTGTGAACGCGCTCAGGGCGCGGCGGGCGCGGGCGGCGGTGGAGGCGGCGGGCGACCGGAGCATCGTCTCGGTGATGGACCGGAGCTCGGCGGGCACGCGGGCGACGCTGCGGGTTGTGGGCGGGGTTTGCCTGGGCGGGTTGTTCGTGGTCGCGATCGGCCCGTTGGCGTGGTTGTTCAAGGCGGCCACCTCCAGGACTCCGGAGACTTTGAAGGAGCCATTCGCTTTGTGGCCGTCCGGGCTGCATTGGGAGTATTTCGGTGAGGCTTTCTCGAAGGTCAACTTCGGGCAGTATTTGGCGAACACGTTGTGGGTGTGCTTGGGGAACTGGTTCTTCTGCATGCTGGTGACCACCACCGGCGCGTACTTCCTGGCCATTTTGAGGCCCAGGTACGCCAAAGTGGTGGAGGCCGCGGTTTTGGCGACGTTGTTCATCCCCGGGGTGGTGACCCTGGTGGCCTTGTATTTGACGGTCATCGACGTGCCTTTCATCGGCGTGAACTTGCTGAACTCGTTTTGGGCGGTGTGGCTCCCGGCCGCGGTCTCGGCGTTCAACGTGTTGTTGGTGCAGCGGGCGTTCGCGGCCCTGCCCAGGGACTTGTTGGACGCCGCCTGGGTGGACGGGGCCAGCAAGTTGCGGGTGTTCTGGTCGATCGTGCTGCCGATGTCGAAGCCGATCTTGGGGGTGGTGTCGTTGTTGACGGTCGTGAACGGTTACAAGGATTTCTTGTGGCCGATGCTGGTTTTGCCGAAGCCCTCGATGCAGCCGATGTCGGTCGCCCTGCCGAGGCTGGCGGAGACGACCGACCAGGCGGTTTACATGGCGGCCCTGTTCGTGGCCCTGGCCATCCCGGTGGGCTTGTTCTTGGTCTTCCGCAAGCAGTTCATCAGCGCCGCCGGCGCCCAGGGCGCGGTCAAGGAGTGAAGGCGATGAGACACCCGGCCGCGGCCACCACCACCCGCGTTCCCCTGCCCGGGGCGCGGCCGGCCGGCCATCGCGGTCGCCTGGCGGGAGGTCCGGCTGATGCATGACGACTCTCAGGCGGTGGTCGCCCGGATCGACCGGTTGTTGGCCGAGCGGATCGTCCCGGCAGTTCATTCGCGGCGCGTGGCGGCGGACGTGGAGGCGTGGGAAGCGCCCGGCGAGCCCGTCCCGTTCGACGTCGCGGTCGGGCAGGAGTACCGGCCGCTGGGGCGCGGCGAGGCTTGGGGCAGGCCGTGGGGCACCACTTGGCTGCGGGTCACCGCCCAAGTCCCCGCCGACTGGCCCGACCCCGGGCCGGGCGTCGAGAACGGCGCGGGGCCGGGTGTGGAGTTGCTAGTGGATTTGGGGTTCACGGACGCTTATCCGGGTTTCCAGGCGGAGGGCCTGGCGTACACGGCATCGGGCAAGGTGATCAAAGGCGTCGAACCGCGCAACTCGCACGTGCCGGTGGCGGCCCGCCCAGGCGAGACGGTCGAGGTTTACGTGGAGGCGGCGTCGAACCCGGACATCGCCCGCGGCGGGGACTTCACCCCGACCCCGCTGGGCGCCTTGGAGACGGCCGGGGCGGAGCTCTTGTACCGGTTCGGGGGCGTGGATCTGGCGTTGTTCGACGCGGTCGTGTGGGAGTTGGCGCAGGACGTGAGGACCTTGCGGGGGGTGGTGGACGTGGTCCCGGCGGACCGGCCGCGCCACCAGCGGGTGTTGGCGGCTTTGGCGCAGATGGCGGACGCGCTGGACCCGGACCGGGTCGGGGAGACGGCGGCCGGGGCGCGGTCGGTGTTGGCGGGGGTGTTGGCGAGCCCGGCCAACGCGAGCGCGCACCGGGTGGTGGCGGTGGGGCACGCCCATATTGATTCGGCGTGGTTGTGGCCGGTCCGCGAGACGGCCCGCAAGTGCGCGCGGACTTTCTCGAACGTGTTGGACCTGATGGACCGCTATCCGGACCTTGTGTTCGCGGCCTCCTCGGCGCAGCAGTATGCCTGGGTCAAGGACCGTTACCCGGAGTTGTTCGACCAGATCAAGGCCCGCGTCGCGGAGGGCAGGTTTGTGCCGGTCGGGTCGATGTGGGTGGAGGCGGACACGAACATGCCGGGCGGGGAGGCGATGGCCCGCCAGTTGTTGTTCGGTAAGCGGTTCTTCTTGGAGGAGTTCGGGGTCGACACGCAGGAGGTCTGGCTGCCGGACTCGTTCGGGTACTCGGGGGCGTTGCCGCAGATCGCGCTTGGGGCGGGGAACCGGTGGTTCTTGACGCAGAAGATCTCGTGGAACGACACGAACACGATGCCGCACCACACGTTCCACTGGGAGGGGATCGACGGGAGCCGGATCTTCACGCATTTCCCGCCGGTCGACCGCTACAACTCGGACTTGTCGGCCGGGGAGTTGGATTTGGCCGAGCGCCAGTTCAAGGAGAAGCGGGCGGCTGACACGTCCTTGGTGCCGTTCGGGTACGGCGACGGGGGCGGCGGCCCGACCCGGGAGATGATCGCCGCCGCCCGCCGCGCCGCCGACTTGGAGGGCTTGCCCAGGGTGCGGATCGCCTCGCCCAAGTCGTTCTTCGAAGCCGCCGAGGCCGAGTACCCCGACCCGCCCGTCTGGTCGGGGGAGTTGTATCTGGAATATCACCGGGGGACGTACACGTCCCAGGCGCGCACCAAGCGCGGCAACCGCCGGTCTGAGCATTTGCTGCGGGAGGCGGAATTGTGGGCCGCCGCCGCCCACGTGTGGGAGGGCCTGGCTTACCCGTACGAGGAGTTGGAGCAGTGCTGGCAGACGGTCTTGCTGCAGCAGTTCCACGACATCCTGCCGGGGTCCGCGATCGCGTGGGTCCACCGCCAGGCTGAGCGGAACTACCGCGACGTGGCCGCCCACCTGGAGCGCGTCATCGGGTCGAGCCTCAAGGCCGTCGCGGGCGAGGGAGGCGCCGAAGTGTCGGCGAACGCGGGGCCTTTCCGGGCCGGCGGAGTGCCCGCGCTCGGGCTGGCGGCCGCACCCTCCCCGGTGGTCCCGGCCGCCTGCCGCCCGGAGGGCGACGGTTGGCGGTTGGACAACGGGCTGGTGAGCGTCCTGGTGGACGGGCGGGGGTTGTTGGCGTCGGTGGTGGATTTGGCGTCGGGCCGCGAGACAGTGCCCGATGCCGCGTCGGCCGGTTTGCTGCAAATCCACCGGGACACGCCCAGCAAGTGGGACGCTTGGGACGTCGACGCCTGGTACCGGCGCGTCACCGAGGACCTCGCCGACCCGGAAGCGATCGGCGTGGTCGACACCCCCGAAGGACCGGCCGTCGAGGTCCGCCGGGTCCACGGCGCCAGCACGATTGTCGAGCGGATCACTCTGCCGGGCGGGTCGGCGGCGGTGGACTTCGAGTTCGACATCGACTGGCACGAGCGGCAGAAACTGTTGAAGCTGGCGTTCCCGGTCGCGGTCAAGGCCGACCGGTTCGCGTCGGAGACCCAGTTCGGGCACGTCTGGCGCCCGACCCACGCCAACACGTCCTGGGACGACGCCAAATACGAGGTCTGCGCCCACCGCTGGGTCCACGTCGCCGAGCCCGGCTTCGGCGTCGGCGTCGCCAACGACTCCACCTACGGCCACGACGTCCGCGCCACCCGCACCGGCGGCATCGGCGGGACGGGCGGCACCGGCGGCATCAGCGGCGCGCGCGGCACCGGCGTTGGCGGTGGAGGTGGCGGCATCGGCGGCATCCGCTGGGAGGACGCGACCGTGATCCGGCTGAGCCTGCTGCGCGCCCCGCTCTACCCCGACCCGGACGCTGACCAGGGCCTGCACAAGCTGCGCTGCTCCCTGGTGATCGGCGGGGTCATCGACGCCGCCGCCGCCGGCTACCGCCTCAACCTCCCCGCCCGGCGCGTCACCGGCGACCCGGACGCCGCGAGCCGCCCGCCGCTGGTCGCCGTCGAGGGCGGCACCGCCCTGGTCGAGGCCGTCAAACTGGCCGACGACCGCTCCGGCGACGTGATCGTGCGCCTTTACGAAGCCTTGGGCGGGCGCTCCCGGTCAACGCTGACGCCCGGGTTCGAATGGGCCGAGATGGTCGAGACCGACCTCCTCGAACGGCCCGCCGGCGCCCCGACCCGCCCCGCCGGGGCCGGGACGGTCGAACTGACCCTGCGGCCCTTCGAGATCCGCACCCTGCGCATCACCCCAGCCGCGAGCGGCTAACAGACTTCGCACGGGCGCGCGGCCCGGGCTCGACAACTGAAGACCCAGTTGTTTCAACGACGAAAGGACAGGACATGCAGCATTCGAGGACGCATTCCGGAGGGCGCCCGCGGCGCGCGCTGGCGATGGCCGCGGCCCTCGGCGTGGCCGTGACCCTTGCGGCGCCCGTCGCCGCCACCGCCGACCCGCCGCCCAGCGACCCGTCGTGGACGGCATCGGCCGCCTTGGGCGCCGAGCCGGTGTGGGACGGCCTGTCGGGGTGGCAGTTGTGGCCTGGGAATATCCAATATCGCGACGGTCGGCACGCCTGGGCCAACAACACCTATTTCTACAAAGACAACACGTACCAGTACTTCACGGTTGACGCGGATCGGGTGCCTGTGGGGGCGACTCACGCCTTGGTCGGGGTGACCTACTGGGACCAGCTTCAGTGGTACGGCCTGCGGGTCGAGTACCAGAAGGTGGGCAGCGATGCGTGGACCAACACGCCCTGGACGGACTACGGCAACACGGCGCAGTGGAAGCAGGCCCAGTTCGTCCTGGCGGACGTGGATTTGGCCAAGCCGTTCCGGGTCTATTCGCACCACACCACGACGTATCCGCTGATCGTTGACCGCGTTGACGTGGTGTTGTCGTCTTCGGCGGACGCCTCGGGCGCTCTGGGCGATCCGGTGTCGGGGGATTTGGGGCCGGCGCCGGTGTGGGACGGGATGACCGGCCGGCTGGGCGAGGGGTTCAACGACGCCGAGATGAACTCCGACACGGCCGGCGGCCGCCAGTGCTGGCGCGGCGCCCGATTGGACGGATCGTCCCTCTACCTCAACTTCGTGGCCGATCAAGTGCCCGCGGCGGCGAAGAACGCCAGCGTCGAGGTTTCGTATTTTGACGAGGCCTTCTCCCCGTCTAACAAAGGCCGGTTCACGCTTGAGTACCATTCGACGGGGTCCACTTATGAGCGGTCTGACGTGGTCAGCCTTGAAGGCACGAACACTTGGAAGACCCATGAGTTCCGGCTTGAGGACATCCAATTCGACCGGAGTGGCGACGGCGCCGATTTCCGCATCGCCAACTGGATCGCGTCAAGCAATTACACATCGCCCCAGAACGTCTGCATTTCCGCGATCACCGTGAACTTCACCAACATGTGGGGGCTCAGCGTTGTCAACGACTCGTTGATCCAAACCACGGGCGCGGCGGCGGTCGAATTGCAGACCACAGCCGAGGCGGTGTCCTGGACCTTGCGCGGACCGGCCGGGGAAGCGTTGCGCTCGGGGGTGTCCCAAGCTGTTGAGAACGATGCCGTGGTCGACCTTTCGGACCAGGGGCCGGGCTATTACACCATTGACTTGGTCGCCAACGTGGACGGCGCGGAGCATCGGGTGAGCACTGCGCTGGGCATTCTCGACCCGTTGCCTAAGGAGGCGATATCGGAAGACTCGCCCTTCGGCGTCCACACCCACTTCCCGTGGGAATTTGGCTCGAATCCCGATTGGAGCGCTGCCGCCCTGTTGCCGATAGCGCGACAACTCGGCATCGCCCATATTCGTGACGAGACGTACTGGTCGGCCGTCGAGACGACGCAGGGGGAATACTCGATTCCGGCATCGTCGGCCTACGTCGCGGCCGCCCTCGAATTGGGCATGGACACGCTGCTGGAGGCGAGTTTCAACAACTCGTTGTACGACAGCGGCTTGACGCCGTCGACGCCTGAGGGGCAGGCGGCCTTCGCTGCGTACGCCAGCTACATAGTCGGGCAATTGCAGCCCCCTGCGCTGGAGGTTTACAACGAGTTCAACGGCAGTTTCAACAATGGAGTCTGTGGTAGGACGCCCGCCTGCTACCTGCCGCTGCTCAAGGCGACGGCCGAGCGGGTCGCCGAGGACCATCCGGGCACGAAGATCGTCGGTCCGGTCACGGTCCAGGCGAGCGTCGGCTGGATCACTGAACTCATCGAACTGGGCGGCCTTGATTACCTGGATGTGGTCTCGACCCATCCGTATGTTCATCCGTCCGCGCCGGAAGGGTTGATCGCGCCGACCGCGGCTCTGAAGGCGGTGATCGCAGCGAACACCGACGACCCGGAGAACCCCGAGGAGCTGTGGTTCAGCGAGCTCGGCTGGCCGACCCACAGCGGCGGCGTCTCCCAGGCGGCCCAGGCCGATTACCTGGTGCGCGCGATGGCGCTGTCGACGCTGGGCGGGGTCGGCCGGGTGTACTGGTACGACCTGCTGAACGACTACCAGAGCGATCCGGAAGAAATGGAGGCCAACTTCGGGCTTGTCGAAGGCCCGGCCGGCGGGGTGTACGGCTATTCGCCGAAGCCTTCGGCGGTGGCTTTGGGCGTGATGGCGCGGGCGGTTGTCGGGCGTCCGCCGGTTGGTGAGGATGCTGGTCTTGGGGTTGGTGTTCATTCGGTTGTCTATTCCGGCGATGTGCCGTTGCGGGTGTTGTGGGCTGCTGGGGGGTCCGCGACTGTGCAGTTCACGGCGTCCGCCGGGGTGACTGTGACGGACGTGCATGGCGCGGTGCGGGACCTCAAGCCTGGTTTGGTGCAGGTCACGTTGGACGGCTCGCCGGTGTACCTGGAGGGTTCGATCACTGGTTTGGGTCCGGTGGCGGCGCCGGCGGCGTCGATCGAAATGGTTCCGGTCCCGGGTTTGGGCGACGTGGTGAGCGTGACGGCGACGGTCGACCGGACGGGTTCTAACGCCGATGCCGTGCCCGGTGAGGTTGAGTTCGAGGTGGCGGGCGTGTCTCAGACGGTGAGTTGCGCGGCGGGGGAGACCGCGGCGGTGAGTTTCGACCTGCCGTTGACGGCCTCGCTCGGGGACCTTGCCCTGGCTGGGTACGTGTCGGGCCAGGACGGCGTGGCGGTCGGACGGGTGACGGCCGGGGCGACAGTGGTCGAGCCGGTGGTGCTCCGGTTGCTGCCGAAGGTCGATGGGGTGGATCCGTTGGTGGCCCGGGCGGAGTTGTTGGTGACCAACAACCGCTCCGACCGGACAGTCACGGTCGAGACGGCCAGTTGGGACGTCGGCGGGACTGCTGGCGCGTTGGCCGCCCCGTTCGTGGTGCCGGCGGGGGCGACGTCCGCGGTCGGGTCGGTGGACTTGTCCGCGGCGTCGTTGTGGACGGCGGTGGCCTATTCCGGGTCGGTGACCCTGGCCGGGGGCTTGGAGTACGCCGTGTCGGGCAGCTTGGAGGTCGGCCCGGTGGAGGCTGATGGCGTGGGCGTGCTCGCGCCCATCGATTTGGACGCGGTCGGGGTGTGGAAGCCCCTGAATGTGACGTCCCGGCCGCCGGCGTCTGATTTGGGCGGGGTGGTGTCGTTCGCGCACGCCGAGGACGCCTTGGTGGTCGAGGCGGTGATCACCGACGACGTGCACCACGTCGGCTCGGACCAGTCCGGGATGTGGTCGTACGACTCGTTGCAGGTCGCGGTCTCGCCGCTGGCGCCCGGGTACTCGGCGAGTTCTGGTTACACCGAGTTGGCGATCGGGGAACTGGCCGATGGGACGCCCTTGGCCTACGCCCATGCGGGTCCGGTGGCTGGCAGGGTTGACGCCGCCAGTGTCACCGTGACCCGTGATGACGCGGCGGGCACGACCCGTTATGTGGCGCGCATCCCGTGGTCGGTGTTCGGTCTGGCGGGCGGGCCGGACCATGCGTTCGGATTGTCGCTGCTGGTCAACGAGAATGACGGCGACGGCCGGGACGGGTATGTGGAGTGGGGTTCGGGGATCGGCGGGGCGAAGAACCCGGGCTTGTACCACACGGTGTCGCTGGTGCCCGCCCCCGCCCCGGCTGGGTTGGCGCTGTCGGTGTCGGTGTCGACGAAGTGCATGGCCGGCAAGGCGTACCTGGTGGTGCGGTCCTTCAACGGGTCTGATGTGCCGGTGGATCTGTCGGTGTCGACTTCTTACGGGTCTCAGGTGTTCGCGGCGGTGGGCGTGGGCGGCTCGGGCATGCAGATGTTCACCACGAAGAAGGCGTCTTACCCGTCCGGGCAGGTGTCGGTGTCGGCGGCGGCCGGGACGGGCGCGGCGGCCCGGTCGGGGGCGGCGCTGGCGCCGTACCCGGCGGGGGGTTGCGTTGGCTGATCGTCGGGTTGTCCCCGGCCTGGGCGGCGCCGCCCGGGCCGGGGGCGGCCTTGGAGAGGTTGTGTGTGGGCGCCCCCCCGCCCGAACGGGGCGGAGTTGTTTCAAAGGAATACGCGAGTCGAAGGGAGAGTGTTTCGGATGAGGGGTAAGGGTGTTGGCCGGTTGGCGGCCGCTGGCGTGGGCGTGGTGTTGTTGTCCGGGTTCGGGGGCGCGGCGCTGGCCGACGACGGGGAGGTCGAGAGCCAGGAAGCGGAGATCTGGTTCGAGGTTTTGTCGCCCCCGGAGCCGGGGGCGTTGTCGATGAGCGTGGAAGTCGTCGGCTCGGCGGACGGCCCGGAGGCGGAGTTGGCCGAGGGGACCTCCGACGACCCGGCGGTGCGGGTGTTCACCGGGTCGTTGCCGTTGGTGACGGT
>JAIROU010000451.1 GCA_031257375.1 Bifidobacteriaceae bacterium | reverse complement strand
CTGCTGGCCGAGTTCTGCCGCCGGCGCGGGGCGGTGGCCATCGTCAAAGGGCTGCGCGGCGGCCACGACCTCGGCCACGAGGAGCCCATGGCGCTGGTCAACAAGGAATTGGCCGGCATCGAGACGGTGTTCCTGGCGGCCGCGCCGAACTGGGGGCACATCTCAAGCTCGCTGGTCAAAGACGTGGCCCGGCACGGCGGCGACGTTTCGGCCTACGTCACCCCAAGTGTGGCGGCCGCCCTGGCCGAGGCGTTTGGGGGCGGTCCGGGCGTGCAGTAGACTGGCAGGTCGGTTCAGCCGGTCAGGCGGAGCCGAAGCCTTTGACGAACTCGAACACACCCAGACAGATGCCTGAACCAAACGCCGCACCGATCCCGGAACTGGTCGTCCCGGTCAAGCGGTTGAGCCGGAGGCCGGGCGCGTCCCAGGTCTCCCAGATCGTGTTCGAGGCGCCGAAGGCGCTCGGCTCCTCGGTGATCGCCATTCCCGCCGGCCAGGCGGTGAGTGTCGATTTGCTGGCGGAATCGGTGCTGGAGGGGGTGTTGGCGACCGGGACCGCGCGTTCTGCGGCGCTCGGGGAATGCGGCCGATGCCTGGACGAGGTCAGCCAACCTGTGGAGGCGACTTTCCAGGAATTGTTCGTATACCCTGGGCGCGAGGCGGCCGCCGGTGAGGCGTCGGACGGCGATCACCTGACGGTGGTCGACGACACGATCGACCTGACCGGCGCGGTCCGGGACGCGGTGGTGCTGTCGCTGCCGTTCAACCCGCTCTGCCGGGAGGATTGCGAGGGGCTTTGCCCCGAGTGCGGCGCCCGGCTGGCGGACTGGCCGGACCACGCCCACCGCCGGGGCGATCCGCGCTGGGCCGCACTGGAAGACTTATTGGAAGACGAAAGAGGAGAGATTTAGCCGTGGCCGTTCCAAAGCGAAAGACCTCGCGGGCCAACACGCGGACCCGCCGCTCCCAGTGGAAGACCAGCGCCACCACGCTGACCACTTGCCCACATTGCGGCCAGCCGACCCGCCCGCACACCGCCTGCCCGAGCTGCGGGACCTACAAGGGCCGCTATTACGCCTCGGCCGAGCGCAGCGAGTTTGAGGCGCGTTAGGACAGCGGCGAGCAGCCATGGTCCTAGGAGCCTGGAGCGTTGACGAGTCGGCCGAGCCCTTCTGACTCAAGGGGTCCGCGAGAGATCCGCCCGCTGGGCGGAGGTTTCGCGGTGCGGCGCTAGGGACTGGCCGACTATGACCCGACTGGCAGCGATTGGCCCGGAACCGGCTGGGCGGCTGCTGGACGGGCTTGGCGTCCAATTGGACCCGGAGTCGCTGGTGCTGGCTTTGACCCACCGCTCGTTCGCCCACGAGGCCGGAGGAATCCCGACCAACGAGCGGCTCGAATTCCTCGGCGACTCGATCCTCGGGCTGATCGTCACCGAATACCTTTATCGGGCGCATCCGGAACTGTCGGAAGGCGACCTGGCCAAAATGCGGGCGGCGACGGTGTCGCAGCGGGCTTTGGCCCGCGTCGCCCGAGGGATGCGGATCGGGCCTTATATCCTGCTCGGCCGCGGCGAGGCCGCGACCGGCGGGGCCGACAAGGACTCGATTCTGTCTGACACCCTCGAGGCCCTGCTCGGCGCGGTCTACCTGGCGCACGGCCTGGACGCCACCCGCGAGGTCGTGCTGCGGCTGACCGGGCCGACCTTGGACCGGGCCGCCAACCTGGGGGCCGGGCTCGACTGGAAGACATCGCTTCAGGAATTGGTCGCCGACATGGGCCTGGGCCCGGTCGAGTACCAATCCGAGAGCACCGGCCCCGACCACGCCCGGGTGTTCCAGGCGGCGGTCTGGATCGACGGCTTGGAACGCGGACAAGGGCGGGGCAGTTCGAAGAAGCTGGCTGAACAGCGCGCCGCCGCCGACGCCTACGAACGCTTGCAGGACGGCGAACCCCTGGTGGAATTGGACGGGCCGGCGCCCGGCGAGCCCGGCGAGCCCGCCGACGAATCGCCAATCGGGCTGATTTGACCCCGGCGGCGGCCAGCCGCTTGGTCCGGGTCGGCCGGTCGCGCTAGGGTTAGCGGCGTGCAAGGAAGTGACCTCGAACCCAGACCCTCTAGCCTCATCAACGTAATGATCGTGGACGACCACGAAGTTGTCCGCCGCGGCATCGCCGAAGTCGTGGAACGATCGGAAGGGATGCGCGTCGTCGCTGAAGCCGGTTCGGTGGCCGAGGCGCTGCGCCGCGCCGTCCTCGTCAATCCCCATGTCATCCTCGTTGACCTGCGCCTGCCCGACGGCACCGGGATAGAACTGATGAAGCAGTTGCAGACTTTGGCGCCATCCGCCCGGCCGGTCGTGTTGACCTCGTTTGACGACGATGACGCCTTGGCCGCCGCGCTCGAAGTCGGCGCCGCCGCCTTCCTCATCAAATCCGTCCGCGGGGCCGAGATAGCCGACGTCATCCGGGCCGTGGCCCAGGGCCGGACGCTCCTCGACGAGCGGACCCTGACCCGCCGCCGCGCCGACCACGAGGACCCGACCGCCGACCTGACCCCGTCCGAGCACAGGGTCTTGGCCCTGATCGGCGAGGGCCTGTCGAACCGGGAGATCGCCGAACGGCTCGGCGTGGCCGAGAAGACGGTCAAGAACCACATCACATCCCTGCTGGCGAAAATGGGCCTGCAGCGCCGCACGCAAGTGGCGGCCTGGGTGGCCGCCAAAGAATCAAGCTCCTGGCGCGCCTGACCCTCCGCCCAACCCAACCGGTCGCCTGTCCCCAAGGCTGATAGTTGGTCGCGCCGCGCTAGCCGTAGCGGTATTCGACTCCCATGGTCGGTCCGGGGTAACGCCAGCTCGCCACCACCGTGCCGCTCGCCGCGATGCGGCAGGTGCCGCATTCAAGGCAGCCGGCGTAGTCGAACGTCCCAGCGCCGTCCGCGCCGACCTTGTACAGGCCGGCCGGGCAGGCTCGGACCAGTTTGCCGAATTCGGCGGGCGGCGGCGAGTCGACCAGGCGGATGTGCGGATTGCCCTCGTCGACCTCGTATTTGTTCTTGCCCAGGTAAGTGTCGGTGTTCACAGCGCCTTGATCCCCCTTAGCGCGTCGCCGGCCAGTTTGGTGTACCCGGCCTGTTTCAGAATTGGGAGCACGGCCTTGCGCAGCGGGCGGACCGGGTTGCCGTCCAACAAGAACAGCTTCTGCATCACCCGCCCGGCCATGGCTGGATAGGACTGGAACAGGCGCGGAGTGTGCTCCATGAACGCCGGGAACCGGCGCAGCGTGCGCATGTCTTTCAGCACGAAGCTGTCCTCGAGCGCCCGCCGGTAGCCGGCCAGCCCCTGGGCGGAGGTGTCGCCCGCCGTCAACGCGGCGGCGGCGCTCCGCCCGGCGTGCATGCCGGCGGCGATCGCCAGGTCCATGCCGCGCACCGTGTAGCCGGCGTTGATGCACATCATGGCGCTCTCGCCGGCCAGCAGCACGCCGTCGCCGACCAGCGGCGGCAGCGAGTCGTAGCCGCCCTCCGCGACCAAGTGGCCGGAGTGCTCCACCACCTCGCCGCCGGCGATCAGCGGGGCTACCGCCGGGTGTTCCTTGAAGTCCTCGAGCATCTGGTACACCGGCGTGGGGGACCCGACCAGGTCTGACAGGGTCGCCACAACCCCGATCGAGATGGTGTCGCGGTTGGTGTAGACAAATCCGCCGCCCACCCCGCCGTGGGTCGGCTCCCCGACGAACAACCACGCCGCGCCTTCGTCATCGCTTGTCAACGCCCGGTCCGAGATGACCGAGGCGGGCAGGGCGACAACTTGCTTGACCCCGACCGCCACCTGGTCCGGGAGGGGGGCTGGCGCGCCGACCGCGTCCCCGGCCAGCAGGGTGTTGACACCGTCGGCCAAGATCACGACTTCGGCGGTGATCGCGTCCTCGCCGGCCTGCACGCCTGTGACCCGGCCGTCTTGCTTGATGAGCGACTCGACGGCGATCCCGTTGATGTATTCTGCGCCGGCCTCCTCGGCTTGCGCGGCCAGCCATGGGTCGAACCTCGCCCGCAGCACCGAATACGACTCGAACTCGGGCTGCCGCATCGCGGCGTCGGTAAACTCGATGGTCGTGTTCGAGGTCTCGGCCAGCAGAGAGATCCTCTCCCTGACGATCCGCCGCTCAAGCGGCGCCGAGCCGGCGAAACCGGGCAAGACCCGCCTCAGCGAATGGGTGTAGAGCCGCCCACCGGACACGTTCTTCGCGCCGCAGTAGTTTCCGCGCTCGATCACTAGCACGCTCTTGCCGGCCCGGGCCAGCTCGAGAGCGGCGATTGGGCCGGCGCAACCCGACCCCACGACGATGGCGTCAAAATCCGCCATATTCGCAATCCTTCCTGCCGCCAAGGGCGGGCGTCCGTGAGTCACGAGGCCGGAACGCTGGGGCGTTCCGATGTCGGCTCAAGCGCGGGGCGCACGTCATATCGGCCTGAACCGATGTCCGGATTCCGTTATCCGGCAACGGCCATCTTAGCGGGCCGCGCTCCTTCGCGTCGCCGGGCGGGCGGTTTCGGAATACGTCGAGGCGGCTTGGTGTCTCGGCGCGGGCCAGAAGCCCGTGGCGCGGCGGAAACTGCGTGCTACGATGCAATTGCCTGAGGTCCACGGCGGTTCACACTCAAAGAGGAGGCTCTTATGACAGATGATTCACGCGACAAAAGGGTCTTGGCGCGGCGCCGGTCTTTGAATTCGATATTTGACGCATTCTTCGAGCTCCTGCAAAAGCAGCCCCTTGAGACGATTACCGTGTCCGCGCTGATCAGGCGGTCTGGCGTCGCCCGGTCGACGTTCTACCGGCACTTCTCGTCGGTCTTAGACGTTTCGGACGGCTATTTCAGATTCCTTGACGAGGCGTTCGACGAGGAAACCGGCGGGAATGTTGATTTGCACGCGCGCGATTATTTTATCAAAGTGTTCACCATTTACCAGAGAATCTGCGACCGCCTTCTGATTTACGAAGAGGCCGGGTTGGCGAGCCGTTTCCTGCAGTCGATCGCCGAACACCTCATCAACAACCTCGGGGACATGCCATATAGCTCGCCTGACCGGTACGAGCTCCACTACTACGCCGGCGCCATCTACTGCGTCGCCCGCGAGTGGATCGCGAGCGGCATGAAGGAGACCCCCGAGGAAATGGCAGATCTGCTGTTGAACGGCGGTTCCGCCCGGTCAGGCCGGTCCGGCGGCGCCCGCCCGGCGGCCACCGCGCCCGGGGTGTCGCGGCCCCAGCCGGTCCTGGCCCGGATCCCCGCCTGAGTCCCAGAGCGCGTCTGCCGCGCGCTCGCGACCGTAGGCCCCCGGAGTCCGTTTCAGGCTTCTGCGAGCCCGCCTGCGGGTGCGCGCCGGTAGCTGCGAGACAGTGGGCCGTGATTGTGTCTCGTGTTGATCCGTGGACATACGGCCTGGTCAGCCGTATTCTCGGATCGGTTGCTTGGCGACCAAGGCTGTAGAGAAGCGCCCCACCAACCAGGATTGCTTGGCGTCGCGAGGACGTGCGCCGGGCGGTGGGTTCACGGGTTCCGCGCTCAAGGACTTGGCCGTGTGACCTAGGTCCCCGGTGCTTGTGGTCGCCACGAAGCTGTGACGGCGCCAGGGCCGGGGAGCGGACGGCTCTTCGGCAGGAGAAAGGAAAACACATATGTTCTGGTACATGAATGAGGAGCGGGAGCTGGTTCAGCAGGCCGCTCGGGATTTTGCTCAGAAGGAGGTCCTTCCTGAGCTCATGTCTATGGAGGTGGAGCACAAGTTCCCCACGGAACTCGTCAAGCGGATGGGCGCGCTTGGCTTCAGCGGCTGGCCGCACCCGAAGTCCGCCGGCGGGTCGGCGGGCGACTGGGTCAGCTACGGCCTGATCATGGAGGAGATCGCCAAGGTTTCCACCACGCTGGGCGTGGAACTGATGCTGCAGACGACCCTGTGCTCGGCCCCAATCGTGTTTGGCGGCACGCAGGAGCAGATCGACAAGTACGTCAAGCCGGTTTTCGAGGGCAAGAAGATCATGGCGGTCTCCGCCACCGAGCCCGTCGGGGTGGCCCAGTGGTGGGACTGGGCGGCCCGGGCCAAGCTGGACGAGGCGACCAACGAATGGGTCATCGACGCCCACAAGATCTTCACCACGGGCGCTGGCCAGGCTGACATCTACGTGGTCAACGCGCTCACCGCGGAGCCCGACAACGGTCCGATGTCCTCTTCGGCCGCTTCGGCGTTCATCGTCCCGGCCGGCACCCCGGGCTGCTACGCCGGGCACATTGAGAACAAGCTGGGCTGGAACGGCTCTTCGACTGGCGCGATGAACTACGAAGTCCGCGTGCCCGCCGAGAACATTGTCGGCAAGCCGGGCGAGATGGTCGGCCAGGAAGCCGGCGCCTGGGAGCCGCTGGTCTTTGGTCCCATGTGCTTGGGCGCCGCCGAGGGCGCGTACGAAAGGGCGCTGGCCTACGTCAAGCAGCGCAAGCGCGACGGCGGCACACTGTACTCCACCCTGCAGGTTGTGCGGCACAGCCTCGCCAACATGTGGCTGAGGATCGAGCAGTTCCGCAGCTTCGTGTTCGACGTGCTCGACCGCGAAGACCGCCATGAGTTCGACGTCCCGCAGGCGTTCGGCGTGAAGATCGCCGGCGCGGAGCTGATGCAGTATGTGGGCAAAGAAGCCACCATGATCTGCGGCGGCCAAGGTGTGATCACCGAGAACCGGCTGGAGCAGGTCTACCGCGACGGCTTGGTCAGCGCCATCGGCGGCGGCTCGAGCTACTCGTTCCTGGACCTCGTGGCCATGATGGTCACCGGCGACGGACCTCCCCCCGGCCCCCCAACCAAGTGACACAACGAAGTCTCACAACAGAAAGGAACCGAAATGACAGATGACGTAGTGAAGGTGAATGTTCACCACGAGATTCTGGTGGATGACGCCGACGAGGCGAAGGCATTCTTCGAGGAGGTGCTGGGCGCGACAGAGGTTCAGCACGAGTTCGCCCACATGGTGGAGCTCGGTTGGGACGTGAAGAACCACCACATGGCTCTGGCGGGGCGGGTGTACCAGCTTCTGTCGAGATCGGAAG
>JAIROU010000432.1 GCA_031257375.1 Bifidobacteriaceae bacterium | reverse complement strand
GGCCGTCATGGTCCAGCACGCGATGCCCCGGCCCGGCCCTCGACCGGCCCCGCCGGCCACCCCGCCGCCGTCGCCCATCCTGCTCGCGCGCAAGCCCGGGCCGTCCATCACGGCGCCCCTGATCGACGCCGGGTTGCCGATGCCGACCGCTCCGAGCGTGCCCGATGTGCCGGTGTCGGCCAAAGACGCCGAGTTGTCGCTGGCCTACCGATCCGAAACCAGCGCCAGGGAGACCGTCGCCCACGAATTCGCCTACGAGGGCGGCGACCTCCATGACGCCATCGGCTCGGTGGTGACCGGCGTGGTCAAGTCCTTCGTCGCCAGCGCCACCCCGGACGAACTGGGCGGCCTTTACAAAGCCAGGCCCTCGATCCCCCGCGAGGTCGACCGCGCCCTCCTCCTGGACCTGGCCCACCAGCTGAACGACTACGACCTGTCCGACGCCATCCGCAACCATCTCCGCGACCACTTCTGGGAAGTCTTCGACCGCGTCTCGGTCTAGGACCCTGGCGGCGAAGCTTTAGGACCCGCCCTAGAAATCCGGGCCGGAATCCGCCCGCCGCGAGTAGTTTGATGACACATGAAGGGTTTCAGAGATTTCCTCATGCGCGGCAACCTGATCGACCTGGCGGTCGCATTCATCCTGGGCGCCTCCTTCGGCACCGTGGTGTCGAGTTTCACCCAAA
Organism: Bifidobacteriaceae bacterium; assembly: GCA_031257375.1. Classification (GTDB taxonomy): domain Bacteria; phylum Actinomycetota; class Actinomycetes; order Actinomycetales; family WQXJ01; genus JAIRTF01. The sequence continues at coordinate 3,872 of JAIROU010000432.1, read as the reverse complement.
TCATCATGGATCTGATCGGCTTGGCCGGGGGCAACCCGAACTTCGACACCGTGACCATCGGCAGCATCAACGTGGGCAAGTTCCTGACCGCGCTGGTGGCGTTCGTGATCGTCGCGGCGGTGCTCTATTTCGCGATCGTCCGGCCGTACCAGATGCTCAAGGCCAGGCTGGCCAAGCCCGACGCCCCGGCCAAGCCCACCACCGACGAACTCCTAACCGAGATCCGCGATCTTTTGGCCAGCAACGCCACCAACAACGGCCACAAGCCGCCGATGCCGTAGCCGGACCCCGGTTCCCACCCCCGGTCCGCCAGTCCGCCAGTCGGGCGCCCGGCCGATCCTGTCGCGCCCGCCCGGCGCCGACCCGCCTGCCTCGCACAGCCGCCGCTCCCCCGCCGCCAACTCAGGCGCCGGTTCCACCGCCGGCGGGGTCCCTCGACCCTCCCGCCAACAACACCCTGTTGGCGCGATCTCTTGTGCTTCCCGGCCTTGCGGGCCGCCGAAGAATTAGAGGCTTCGCCGGGATGTGTGGGTGGTCGCGCTGTCCCGGGCGGGCGGCGGGACGCGGAACGGGTGGGATGCCGACGGTGTTGGCGGGCGCGGCTCGGCGCAAGGAGAGCAAATCGCAGTCTCGATGGGCCCGGGGCTTGTTTTTGGCGGCGAGACTGCGATCTCATCTCCTTCGCGGGGGCTGCGCCGAGACGCGCGGATTCATGGCCGGGGCGCGGGGAGGTTCGCGGAGCGCGGCGCCGGGCTCGGCGTCAGGCCCGGCGGTGCCTGGCCCCGGCGGCGCCTGGCCCCGGCGGCGCCTGGCCCCGGCGGCGTCAGGCCCAACCCCGTCAGGCCCAACCCCGTCAGGCCCAACCCCGTCAGGCCCAACCCCGTCAGGCCCAACCCCGTCAGGCCCAACCCCGTCAGGCCCGACCCGGTTGGGGCAGTTACGGCCACCCTTGCCCAGTGCCGCTACCGGCCCGGGGAGTCGTCGCAGTTCAGAGTGTTTCGGTCGGCGAGCCGTCCGCGGATTCGGGTCCCTCGACCGGCCGCAACTGCCCCAACCGAAAACCGGGAGCCCAAGCGATGCGATCCGCCCGGATGGATTCTGGTTGGGCAGCATCACGTCCCAGGTAGCAGTTGAACCACAGTCCCCGGCGGCGGGGTTTCGAAGAGCGCCGCCGGCGTCACGGTCGCGGCGCTCTTCATTTCGCGTCAACCTGCGCCCTGATGCGGCGGGCGCCGTCCCAGGGTGTCAACCCTAAGGATTCGGACACGGACCGGCGCGCGCTGACAGCAAACAACGAAAGCCCCGGCGCGGCATCGTCCCCTCTCAGCGACCCACACGGGAAGACTATTGCGGCTGTGGTCTGCGGCGAGGAACACTAATCTGGCCTAATGGCTACACCACACATCAACGCCGAAACTGGCGACTTCGCGCCGGCCGTCCTCATGCCGGGAGACCCCTACCGGGCCGACCGCATGGCCAAGGCGGTGCTGACCGAACCGAAGATCATTTCCGACGTCCGCGGCATCAGGGCCTACACCGGCTCCTACGACGGCCGCCCGCTGTCGATCATGGCCAGCGGCATGGGCATGCCCACGATCAGCTTGTACGCGACCGAATTGTTCCGCTTCTTCGGCGTCGAACGGATCATCCGGGTCGGCACGGCCGGGGGGATCGCTCCCTCGGTCGACCGGGGCGACGTCCTGATCGCCCTGGGCGCCCACACCACCAGCGGAATGAACGAATTGCGCATCCCCTCGGTCCACTTCTCAGCCGTGGCGGATTTCCAGCTAGCCGCCGCCGCCGCGTCCGCCGCCATGGGCGATCCCCAGGTCAAGGTCGGCACGGTGGTGTCCGAGGACCACTTCTATTTCAAGGCCCCCGGCGCCCTGGAGGCACTGGCCGCCCATGGCGTCCTCGGCGTCGAGATGGAGGCGGCCGGGCTGTACGGAGTCGCCGCCGCCGAGGGCGGCGCCGCCCTGGCCGTCCTGACCGTCTCCGACCACCTGGTCAACCAGGGCCGCGACATGACCTCGGCCGAGCGCGAGACCCAGTTCACCCGCGCCCTCGACCTAGCCGTCGCCGCCGCCCTGGCCTAAGGCGGGCGCGCGGCATCGGCGGCCGGGCCTGTGCTAGAGTGGCCGGGCCGAAGACCGCCGGTCGGTTGGCGCCGCCAGGCTCCAGCCCAACCCAGCTTGACGAAAGCGGACCTGCGCAGGTGAAGACGTAGACCCGAGGGTCCCGCGCCGCGCTTGCGCCGGGGCCTTTTTTCATGCCGGGCGCGGCGGCCCCGGCAAACCGAAACCGACAACCGAAGGAGAGCCAATGGCGAGGCCGGAGAAGGCGGCGGCAGTCGAGCGCATCCGTCAGCAAATGGCGGAGTCGCAGGCGGCCCTGCTGACCGAGTATCGCGGATTGACCGTGGCCGAACTGCGACAGCTTCGCGGCCAGCTGCGGTCGGACGCGACTTACGCAGTGGTGAAGAACACGCTGACCAAGATCGCCCTGCGCGAAGCCGGGGTCGAGGCCATGGACGAGACCCTGACCGGGCCGACCGCCATCGCCTACGTCCACGGCGATGCCGTCGCGGCGGCCAAGGCTCTGCGCGAGTTCGCCAGGGCGCATCACGCGCTGGTGGTCAAGGGCGGCATCATGGACGGCCGCGCGCTGTCCGCCGCCGAGGTCACCCGACTGGCCGACCTGGATTCGCGGGAGGTCACCCTGGCCAAGCTGGCCGGAGTGGTCAAAGCCCCGCTGGTCCAGGCGGCGTACATGTTCACCGCGTCCGCCGCCAAGGCGGTCCGCACCATCGACGCCCTGCGCGAGAAACAGGCGTCAGCGGCCTGATCGGCCGAACCACCACCCATTTCCCAGGCCGATCGCCGGCTGATACCAGAAAGGCATTACCAAAATGGCAAAGCTCACCATTGACGAGCTGATCGAACAGTTCAAGAGCCTGTCGCTGATCGAACTCTCCGACTTCGTCAAGAAGTTCGAGGAAGTCTTCGACGTCACCGCCGCCGCGCCCGCCGCCGTGGCCGTGGCCGCCGCCCCGGCCGGGGCGGCTGAGGAGGAGCCGGAGGAGGAGCAGTCCGAATTCGATGTTGTCCTGGAGTCCTTCGGGGAGAAGAAGATCCAGGTCATCAAGGAGGTCCGGGCGCTCACCCCGCTGTCGCTGGGCGAGGCCAAGGCCCTGGTCGAGGCGGCCCCCAAGGCGATCTTGGAGAAGGTCAACAAGGAGACCGCCGAGAAGGCCAAGGCCGCCCTCGAAGGCGCCGGCGCCACCGTCACGCTCAAGTAGCAGCGTCGAGTCCCCGCCTCAGCGGGACACCAGGCCGGTTCCAGCCCGCGCTGGAACCGGCCTTTTGCCACCCGGGGGCATTCCCTTCGTCTGGGCAGAGGGAGTGTCCCCAAGTATGAGACAAAAGGACCGTCCCCGGGTTTAGGGGGCGGTCACTCGTAGTGGATGGCCGCTTCCTCGGCCGAGGCGCCCAGGCCGTCCAGGCCGTCGTCCTGGGCGAAGATGTCCGTCACGCGGTCAGATTCGACGGCCTCGATCCGGCCGGCCCGCCGGGTGTCGCCCAGCTCGGAGTCGATGTCCCAGACCTCGGGCTCCTCGTCGTCAAGCCGCTGGTCCAAGGTTTCATGTTCGCCCTGCTCCCACAGCCGCTTGGCGGCCAGCGGCTCGCGGTCCGGCGGGTCGTAGTCGGTGTCCAGGGGGTCCAGGTCGCCGGGCGTGAGCATGTCCTCGGGCTCGTTCTGATACATGTCGAAGGGAGGGGATTCGGGTTCATCGGTAAAACGATCCATGCCATCCAGTGTCCTCCCCCACCCGCCCGGCGACGGCGCCGGTTCGTCCCATCTCGCCCGCGGAG
>JAIROU010000374.1 GCA_031257375.1 Bifidobacteriaceae bacterium | reverse complement strand
GTAAACCTCTTGGAGGGTGGCGCCGGTGATCCGCCGCACCAATTCCTCCATGATGACGCCGATCGTGATCCCGTGGTACCCGAACATGGCCCCCGGCCGCCACAACGGCCAGGCCGCCGCCAGCTTGGCCGCCGCCAGGTGCGAGGCGGACAGTTCTTGGTTGGTGAACCCGCCCGGCACGCCGATCACCCCGGCCTGGTGGGACAGGGCTTGGCGCACCAGAATCCCGGCCTTGCCGCAGGCGCCGAACTCGGGCCAGTACCTTGTCACCGGGGCGTCCAAGTCGAGGTCCCCGGACTGCGCGAGCCGGGCGATGACGATCGCGGCGACGCCTTTGGAAACCGAGAACACGCCGGTGATCCAGTCGCTCCCCGCGCCCGCGCCCGCCTCAATTGTGAGGTCGACCATCAGCCGACCCGACCGGTACACGGCGATCTGCCCCGAGTAATTGGGATCGGCCTGGCCCAGGGCCAAAGCGAATCGCTCGATCCCCGCCAGTTCCCCCTTGGCAAATCCCGACACAGTTGGGGGCGTTCGGCCCGCCGTCGCCATCAACCCCTCACCGACCCTCGCCCACACCCGCGGCGGCCCCGCCCGCAGCGGCCCCGCCCGCGGCCGCCGGCCGCAAGAAGTCCCGCAAGGCCGCGCAGACTTCCTCCTGCCAGAGCCGCGCGCCGCGGAAGCGCCCAATGACACTGGCCGAGCCGTGCAATTCGCCCAGATGCAAGCTGGCCGTCACCGACACCCCGGCCTGGCGCAGGCGCGCGGCGTAGGCCAGCCCTTGGTCGCGCAAAGGATCGACCTCGGCCACCATGATGTGGGTGGGCGGCAAGCCCGACAAATCCGGGCTGAGCAGCGGCGAGACATAAGGGTTGTCGGCGGCGTCGAGAATCCCTCCCAAGTAGGCGGCGCGGATCCCGCGCGTCGTGCCCATGCCATTTGACATGTCCGGGCACTCGACCTCCCAAAGCCCCGCGTCCGTCAAGTCGACGGCGGGCACCTCGAGCACCTGGCCGATCAGACCCGGCCCGCCCCGGTCGCGGGCCAGCAGGGCCAGGGCGGCGGACAGGTTGCCGCCCGCCGAGGACCCGTTGACCGCCACCCGCCCCGGGTCGATCCGCAGTTCGGCCGCGTTGGCGACCACCCAGCGCAAAGCCGAATAGGCGTCCTCGAGGGCGGCTGGGAACGGGTGTTCGGGCGCCAAACGGTAGTCGACGTCAAAGACGGCGTACCCGGCCCTGGCGGCGCGGCATCGGGCGAGGGAGTCGTCCACCGCCTCGTCTATGCCGCCGATGGCCCAACCGCCACCGTGCAACAGGATCAACGCCGGAACCGTCGCCCGGGCGGCCGGGCGGTAGGCGAAGATGCGAATCGGACCGGCTTGGCCGGGCGCGTGATGGCAGGTCTTGACGACGGACGGGTCGCCGGGCTCGCCATATTCGCCAAACAGGGTGTCGGCCAACTCGGACGTGGCCGCCCGCTGGACCGCGGTCGGCGCCGCCGGGTCGATTCCCAACTGGCGGGTAACCTCGAGGCCGCGGCGAACCCACGCCGCGACCTCGGGATCGATGGTTTGGTTCACTGGTCAATTCCTCGTGGTTGGTTCTGGGCGGGTCGGGCGGCGGCGTTGGCGCTGGACAGCCGGGTCCGGCACGGGCGCCGCCGCGATCAAAGCCTGGGTGTAAGGATCGGCCGGGTTGGCGGCGATCCGGCTGGCCTCGCCCTGTTCAACAACCCCGCCGCGGTGCAGCACGGCGATGCGGTCCGACATGTATTCGACCACCGCCATGTCGTGGGTGATGAACAGGTAGGTGACGCCCAATCGCTCCTTCAGGCTGGTCAGCAGGTTGAGTATCTGGGCCTGCACGGACAGGTCGAGGGCGGAGACGACCTCGTCGCAGACCACCAGTTCCGGCTCGAGGATCAGCGCCCGGGCGATCGCGATCCGCTGGCGCTGCCCGCCGGAGAACTCAGACGGGTACAGCTTCATCGCCTCGGGCGCCATCCCGACCAATTCGAGCCATTCGGCCACCTTCTCCCGCGCCGCCGCCGCGCCCGCCAGGCGGTGGAACCGCAGCGGCTCGGCCAGGGTCTCACCAATCGTCTTGGCCGGGTTGAGGGAACCGTACGGGTTTTGAAAGATCACCTGGATCTGGCGGGTGAGCTCGCGGCGGCGCTTGGGCCGCGCGTGGAGGATTTCCTCGCCCCGGTAGTACACCGCCCCCGCCACCGCCGGGGCGAATCCCAAAATGGCGTCCCCCAGCGTCGATTTGCCCGACCCGCTCTCCCCCACCAGACCAAGCGTTTCGCCTTGGCTGATGGTGACGCTCACCCGGTCTAGCGCCCGCAGCGGGGGCAGGCGCCTCCCCCGGGGGTAGTCGACGGTCAGTTCCTCCACCCGCACCAACGGCTCGCTCACAGTCACACCACCGCCGATGCCGAGTGGAGGCAGCGCACGCTATGGCCCGGTTCGGCTGGGCGCAGTTCGACCGGCCCGGCCGAGCATTCGGGCGTCGCCAAGGCGCAGCGGGGCGCGAAGTGGCAGCCTATTGGCCAGTCGGCCGGGGCCAGGACCTGGCCTGGGATCGACGGCAGGGGCTCGCCCTTGGTGGCGTTGTGCGGGTTGGCGGCGATCAGGGCGCGCGTGTAGGGGCTCAGCGGGCGGTGGTAGAGGTCCTCGATCGGGGCCGACTCGACCACCTGCCCGGCGTACATCACCCCGGCCCGCTCGGTCAGGTCGGCCAGGACGCCCCAGTCGTGGGTGACCACCAGGATCGCCATTCCGAGCCTGTCTTGGAGGTCGCGCAACAGGTCGAGGATCTGCTGTTGCACGGTCACGTCGAGGGCGGTGGTCGGCTCGTCCGCGATCAGCAGGCGGGGGCGCCCGGCCAGCGCCAGGGCGATGCCGACCCGCTGCGCCATGCCGCCGGAAAGCTCGTGCGGATAGCGGCCGACCAGCGTTTCCGGCTCGGCCAGGCCGACCAATGACAGCAGTTCGATGACGCGGGCGCGGACTTCGGCCCTGGGCCGGCGGTCGTGCCTTCGGACCACTTCCGCGATCTGCTTGCCGATGGTGAAGGCCGGGTCGAGCGTGGTGGTCGGCTCCTGCGGGATCAGGGCGATGTCGCGCCCCCTGATCTTCGCCAGCGCGGCCGGGGGCAGGGCCGTCAGTTCTTGGCCGTCGAAGAACACCTGGCCGGAGATCACCCGCCCGCCCCGGCCCAGCAGCCCGATGACGGAGCGCGCCACCACGGTCTTGCCCGAGCCCGATTCCCCGACCACGCCGACCGACTCGCCCGGCCCGACGTCGAATGAGACGTCCTGGACCACCACCGTCTGGCTGTCCGCGCGCCCGAAGGCCACCGTCAGCCCCCGCACGGACAGAATCGCGTCCGGCTGGGGATCGGCCCCGGCGCCGGTGCTGGCCGGGGTGCGGCTGGCCGCGTCCGGGCTGGCCGCGCCGGGGCGGGACAGTGCGGCGGGGGCAGCGGGCACGGCGGGCGCCGCCGGCCGACCGGCCTGGCCGCGCCGACGCGAACCGGCCCTGCGGCCGGGCCGACGAACTGTGTCTGTCCGGCTGACGGCATCGCGCACGCCGTCCCCGATCAACCCCAGGCACATCACGATGACCCCGATCAAGACGCCCGGCGGGATCAACTGCCAGGGGTGGGCCGAGATGTAGCGGGAGGCCTCCCCGATCATCGAGCCCCAGCTGGGCGCCGGCGGCTGAACCGAGAAACCGAGGAAGGCGAGGCCCGATTCGGTCAGGATCGCCCCGGCCGAGAACAGCGTCGTCTGCACGATCACCGGCCCCCAGATATTGGGCAGGATGTGGCGCCGCAGGATCGAGCGGGCGCGCAGGCCCTCCGAGCGGGCGGCCTTGACGTAAAGCTCTTGGGCGGCGGCCATGGTCTGGCCGCGGACCACCCGGAACAGCGACCCCGACCCGAGGATCCCGATCGTCAGCATCGACGCGGTCACGCCCGAGGAGAACACGGAGACCACCACCATCACGATGATCATGACCGGGATGGCGAACATGACCTCCACCACCCGCGAGGCGACCAGGTCGAACAGCCCCCGGCGATAGCCCGCCAAGAGGCCCGCCGGGACGCCGAGCGCCACGAACACGGCCACCGCGATCAGGGCGCCGGTGAGGGTGATCCGGCCGCCGTAGAGCAGGCGGGAGCAGATGTCCCGCCCCAAGGTGTCGGCCCCGAGCCAATGCTCGGCGCCCGGCAGCGCATTGGCCGACCGCAGGTCTTGGGCCAGCGGATCGTGCGGGGCGACCACATTCGCGAACACGCTGGCCAAGATGATGGCGGCGGCGACGGCGAAGGCCGTGGCGGCGACCGGTTGGCGGAAGAAGGCCCTGACAGATCTCATGGCGTCCTGATCCTCGGGTTGACGACGTGGTACAGCAGGTCAACGACCAGGTTGGTGGTGACGACCATGAGGGCGAAGACCAGCGCCACGCCCTCCACGACCGGGATGTCGTGCTGGGTGGTGGCGCCCACGACCAGTCCGCCCAGGCCGGGCAGGGCGAAGATCGACTCGACCAGCACGGTGCCGCTGAACAGGCCGATCAGCATCAGGCCGAGGACGGTGGTGAGCGGGACGGCGGCGTTCTTGAGGACGTGGCGGTAGACGATCGACCGCTCGGAGATGCCCTGCCCGCGCAGCGCCAGGACGTATTCCTGGTCGAGTTGCGTGGAGATGGCGTCGCGGGCCTGTTTGGCGATCACGGCGATGCCGCCGATGGCCAGTGTGACGACCGGCAGGGCCAGCGAGCGCAGCCAGCCGCTGACGCTTTCGGCCGGATAGACGTAGCCGGTCACCGGGAACAGGCGCAGTTTCACGCTCAGCAGCGTCACCAGCACCAGCCCGAACCAGAAGTTTGGGATCGAGACGCCGACCATTGACAGCGCGTCCAAGCAGCGGCCGATCGCCCCCTTGAGGCGGGCCGAGGCCATCCCCAGGGCGACGCCCACCACCGCGATCACCAGCAGGGCGCCGACCACCAGCCAGATCGTCACGCCGATCCGGTCCGCGACCAGCCGGCTGACCGGGTCGTGGGAGAACATCGACTCGCCCATGTCGCCGCGCAGCACGCCCCTGAGCCAGTCCCAGTAGCGGACCGGCAGCGGCTGGTCGAGCCCCAGTTGCTCGCGCAGGGCGAGGTATTGCTCCTGCGTGCCGCGCTGGCCGAGGATCGTCCGGGCGGCGTCGCCGGGGGCCAGCGAGACCAGGACAAAGGTCAGCCCGGACACCACTAACAGCAGCATGATCGAGTTGACCAGCCACCGGGCCAGGAGGCGGATCACAGTCCCAACCTCCCGGCGCGGCGGCGGGCGCCCGCTGAAACCGGCGCCGACGGCGGCATCGGCGGCATCGGCGGCATCGTCACCGTCTGCGGCCTAAACGCCGGCCGGCTTCAACTCGACAATCCCGACGATCGGGTTGTCGCCGGTGGTCGCGTCGATCGCGGCGGTGTCGATCTTGGCGCTCGAGTAGGTGCCGAGCGGAACCCAGGTGGTCTGGGCGAACCACGCCAACTCGACCAAGCGGGTCTCGATCTGCTCGCAAATCCCGACCCGGTCGGCATCGGAGGCGACGGCCAGCTCGGCGTACCACTCCGAGATCTGGGCGTCCTCGGTGTGGAAGGGGTTGAACAGGGCGCCGGGCAGGAACAGGCCGGGGCCTTCGATGAACATCGGCTGCGTGCCGTAGCCGATGAGGGAGGCCGGGAACTCGCCCGAGGCCATGGCGGTGACGTAGTCGTTGGCGTCGGCCTTGGAGTCGATCTGGACGTTGACGCCGATCTCGGCCAGCTGCCCGGCGATCGCCTGGACGATCGCGTCGCCGTTGAAGAACGGCGTCGAGACCACTGGCAGGTCGAATCCGTCGGCGTAGCCGGCCTCGGCCATCAGCGCCTTGGCCTTGTCCAGGTCGTAGGCGTAATAGTTGTCCAGCTCCGGCTGGAAGCCCTCGCCGGTCAGGGTTTGGGTGGTTGGGACGCCGTATTCGCCGAGCAGGGCCTCGGTGATGGCCTCGCGGTCGAGCGCGTAATTGATCGCTTGGCGCACGCGCACGTCTCCGAGGGCCGGGACAATGGCGCCGTCGCGGTCCATCAGCGACAGGCCCTGGAACACGTTGGGCACGAACTTGACGTGCAGTCCGGCGTCTTTGGCCAGGTCGGCGGTCGAGTAGTCGCCCTGGGTGATGTCGCCCTGGCCGGCGATCATGGCGTTGAGGACGGAGTTGATGTTGGGGATGACCTTGATGACGACCTCGTCCCAGTACTGCCCGTCCGGGTCCCAATAGGTGGGGTTGGGCGTGTAGACATAGGTGTCGTCGCGGACGGTGCGGGACGTGTCGAGGATGTACGGCCCAGCCCCAAAGGTCTGCGATCCCAGCGCCTCCGGGTCCTGAAGGCCCTTCGGGCTGATGATTTGGGTGATCCCGAAGCCGGACTGCGACAAGAGGTATTCCATCAACGGGTTCGGCGACACCAGGTCGATCCGGACGGTCATCTGGTCGGGGGCGGTGACCGCCCCGAAATCGCCCATCAAGGTCGAGGCCTGCCCGCCCGCCTCCTTGACGTAGTTCATGTGGTCGACCACCGCCTGCGCCGTCAAGGGGGATCCATCAGCGAAGACGACCCCCTCCCTGAGGGTCAACTCGAAGGCCATGTTGCCCTCCCCGACATACCCCCAGCTTGTGGCCAGCGCCGGCCGGTAGCCGTCGACCGTTGAGCGCTGGATCAGGGGGCTGTAGGCCAGGTCCAGGTACCACTGCATGGCCTGATTGGCCAGCGCCGGGTCGAGGGTCCCGGCCCCGGCCTGCTGGATGACGTTCAGAACCTTCGGCTCCGACCCGCTTTCCGCGCCGTTGCCCGCCCCGCCGCTGGTATTCGAACTGGGGGGCGAGCAAGCGGCCAAAGACAGGGCCACCAGTCCGACGAGCCCGGCGGCGAGCCGCCTGCTATGCCTGGGCCGGTTAGGGACGTGGTTGATACTGGGCATGGAGTTACACCGACTTCCTTGTTGATGTATCCCCTCGGTTCCGGACAAGGCCGCCACCGGCCGCCTGCGCTCCCCGGGGGTTTTGACCCATTCATGGAACCAGCCCGGGGGAAGCCTTGTCAAGAGAAAAATCGAAGCACTTCGATTCCTTTTCGGCGGCCCGCGCCGCCATTCGCCCAGTGCCGCCCCCAGCGCACGCCAAACCCGTCGGACGGTCCCTTCCTCGCATACTCGGGGGCACTCCTTTCATCACGGCGCCGTCCGGGCCCAGGTCAGCGGAGTTGGAAGCCCAGGCCGAGTTCGTCGTCGGGGCCGAGGACCAGGGTCGCGCGGCCGGTTTGGCTGGCCCGTCCTTCGACCTCGGTCAGGTAGGTCGGGCGCGGGCCGGCCGGAGTCTCGATGGCCGGGCCGGGACCCAGCACCCGGCCGGTGAAGGCCGTGCCGACGATCGACAAGTGGCGCAGTTCGGCCGGCGGGGCGGGCGGTCGCGCGGCCCCGGCCCCGGCCTCGGCCAGGCGCCCCTCCCAGGCCAGCAGGGCCAGGCGCGCCGACGTGCCCGAGCCGCACGGCGAGCGGTCCACCTCGCCGTCCGCGAAGATGGTGACGTTGCGTTGGACCATTTGCCCGATGCCGCCGCCCCGGCCAGCGCTGTCCGCGCCGCCGGGCAGGTCCTCCCACCAGATGGCGCCGTACATGCCGGACAGGCGGTCGTCTTCGGGGTGGCGGACGGACGGGTGAGAGTTCAGCGCCCATTTGATCTCGCGGCCGACCGCCATCAGTTGGTCGAGGTGGTCTGGACGCACCGACAGGCCGAGGTCCCCGGCGCGGGCGGAGGCGTAAAAGGCGCCGCCGTAAGACACGTCCACCACCACCTGGCCGAGCGAGGTCTCGACCGCCAGGCCGGTCGCGGCCACCCAGGCCGGGACGTTGCGGAAGGCCACCGATCTGACCAGGCCGCCGCGGACTTTGGCCCGGACGCGCACCCGGCCGGACGGCACGTCGATGGCGAACGAGACGTCGGATTCGGGCTCGACCGGCACCCGCCCGGACTCGACCGCCCAGGTGGCCAGGGCGATGGCGCCGTGGCCGCAAGCGGTCGAGTAGCCGTCCTTGTGGAAGAAGACCGCGCCGAAGACCGCGTCGCCGTCCGGGCCGATCCCGTCCGGGGGCACCACCCAAGCCCCGTACATGTCCGCGTGCCCGCGCGGCTCGTTGACGCAGAGCCGGCGCACCCCGTCGCGGTGATCCCTGATCCAGGCCCGCCGGTCCAACACAGTCGGCCCGCCATCTCCGCCCGGCCCGCCATCTGCGCCCGGCCCGCCATCTCCGCCCGGCCCGCCATCTGCGCCCGGGCGCCGCGTCGGCGGCCAATCCTCGAGCCCGCGATCATCCTCGGGCCAGACCCCCGGCACGATCCGGAACGGCTCGCCCGCCGTGTGATAGTCGACCACATCGATCGCGGCGCCCGGCCCCAAACCGCCGAGGTCGAACGGGTCAGCGCGGCCGATGTGGGCGGCATCGGGCACCAGGACGGCGGCCGGACCGGACGCCGGAACAGAACCAGGCACAGACACACGGCCAAGCTTACGGACTCGGCGTCGCCGCCCGCCTCAGGCGCCCAAGTGGGCGTCGACCACCTGGCGGCTTTTGGCCAACTCAGCCGCCGTGCCGGCGAGACGGCGCGGCGCAGCGCGGCCGCCCACCGGTTCAGGCTTGCTCGAGGCGACGGAAGACCTCTAACTCCCTGGCCATGGCCGCGTTGTCGATCCCCTGGGCGGCCAACCGGCGGGCGTTGCGGCTGGCGCATGAACGGCGGCGGCACTGGTTCAGCAGGGCGTGGCCGACCTCGTTCCTGGTGTAGAAGACGTCGTAGAGGCCAAGCCGGCGCCGCAATCCATCCCGCAGGATGCCCGCCGCGCGCGCGGTCGAGACGAACCTGGGGGCGGCGAAGGAGGCCGCCGGACGCGGCCGGCGCCGAAGCCGGGTCAGCCCCACGATCAGGTAGCGGGGATTCGCTATTGGCGCCAGGAGTTCGCACATGGCCTGGGCGAAGGCCGCCTGCTCCGGCGCGGTGGCGCCGACCAGGGAGCATTCGAGCATATTGGAGACCGGACCGCAGATCACCGAGGCGTGCGCGTTTGGGCTGGTCAACCGGCCGGTGCCAGCCATAGTTTGGGTGATCGCAGCCGCCAGGGCGCCGATCGCCCGCTTGGTCGAGGCGGCGCGGCCGAACCGCGGCACAATCCAGGCCAGGGCCGCCGCCGCGATCGCGAAGATGGCCACGCCCGCGATCACACCCGGCCATTCCTGCTTGGCCAGCCCGGCCCGCGCCAGCTGCAAGCCAGCCAGTGCGAAGGCCCCCGTCACCGTTCCGGACAGCACGTCCCACCACAGCGCGACCAGTGGCAACGCGCGGGCCTCGGCGGGCACGGCGACGATGTCGTGGACCACGCCAGCGCCCACCCCCGCCAAGGCCTCGCGCCAGGCCCGCGCCATGCCCTCGCGGTCCGCCGCGCGGCGCATCATCTCGGCGTTCAAGCGCCGTGTCGAGGCCTTCGTCAGGGGCGCCCTCACGATGTCGACTCGCCCGATCCCGGTGCGGATCTCCGGCAGCGAGTAGGCAGGGCCGAAGAATCCCCTGAACCGCCGCGACAGGTTCAGGTAATCCTGGCTTGTCACGCGCGGGTCACCGGCGTCGGGCATGACGGCGTCCGCCGCCGGGCCGGGCGCGCCGAAAGCGGACTCTGCGGGACCGGCGGCCTGGGCGGCATCGGCGGCACCGGCGGGGCGGTCGGCGTGAGCGGCATCGGCGGCATCGGCGGCGTGGTTGGGGCAGGCGGCCGGGGGGAAGCCGGGGGCGACGTCGGCGGGGGCGAGCGCGACCAGGTGCCAGACGTTGGCGGTCTTGTCGGGGTTCGCCGGATCGGTCCGGATGGCGCGGCCGCGCATCTGGTTGGACAGCACGAAGCTGCCCACGACCGAGGCCATGACCAGGGCGTTCACGCAGGGCGAATCCCAGCCTTCGCCCAGCAGCGCGGCCGTGCCGACCAGCGCTCGGACCGCGCCCCGGCGAAAGGCCTCGGTCACAGCCGCAACTTTGAGGCGGTTCGAACCCTCGAACGCGACGCGCACATAGCCGGTTTCCCGTAACGGCGTCGCCGTCAGCGCCACCCCGAGCAGGTTGGCGGCGGAGCGCAGTTGCTCAAGGCGGTCGTTCGGCCACAGCACCAGCGAGCCGGTCAGCAGCCCGATCGGCGTCCCGGCGGGCAGGGAGCGCCGCAGCGCTTCGAAGATGGGCACCGCGCCGATCGCGCTCAGCGGCCCCGCCGCCGGCGCGGACCCGACCAGGGCCAGATGGTCGGCCCGGATGTAGTCGGTCAAGACCACCAGCCGGAGCGACCCGCCCAGAGCGGCGTCCTCGGCGGCCGCGATCTGGCCGATGGCGCCCAGCTTGCCGAGCGAGTTGGCCATCAGCCGGTCGAGTTCCTGACTTTGGGCGATCTCGAAGCGGCCCATGTGGAACAGCCGCCAGCGCCGGGCCAAGGCCGTGGCCTGCTCGGCGATCATTCCGAACGCCGCTCGCGCGCCCGCGATGGCGTCAACGGCGCTTTGAGCTGTGCGGATGGTCACCAGGCCGACGCTTTTAGCCTGGGGAAAGGCTTGGAACAGGTGCTTCGGCACGGCCACGCCCATGCGCCCGGCCAGCCGCAATAGGTCGGCCAGCCCGTCGGAGTGCTCGTAGAGGCAATCCTCGGCCGCTTCGGCGCCCAACTCGGATGAGACGGGCGCGGTTGAGGCGGCACGGCGGCGGCGATCCACTATTTCGGCGGCTCTGAGGACCGCCGCCTCGATCACGCCGGTGTCGCGCAAATCGTCCAGACAAGCCCTGACGCGCCGCCGATGCTCGGCCACGGCCTTGGCGTCCTCCCTGGTGGGGAGGCTGAAATAGATGTAATCCTGGTGCGGGCACAAAGTCGCGTCGGCGACCAGTTCGGGCACGGCTATCTCAGCGTCGATCGGACCGCAGAGGTCGCTGTAACGCAGCCATTCGCGCTGGTCGGCGTCATACGGTGGCGTGGCGGTCAGCGCGATGATCCGCACTTGCGGGCCGAGTTGCCGGAGGACTTCTTGCAACGCCTCGTGCCACTCGCGCCGCAGGTGGTGGGCCTCGTCCAGACAGACCACCGTCACCCCACGCTCCCTCAACCGGCCCACCAGCCCGTCGGCGCCGTCGTCAGGCCGGGACTCGGCCCGGACATCAGGCCGGGCACCGATCTGGTCTTCGGCGAGTCCCCGGTAGGCGGCGTGCAGTGCTTGGTACGTGACGGACGTCAGCAAGGCGGGCGCGCGCAAGTCATGCGACACATAACGGCCCGGGTCGGCGCCCGGCGGCAAGAACATGCCGGCCAGTCGGCTGGCCCACTGCTCCGAGATCACCAGCGTCGGCGAAAGCACCAGCGCCGGCCCGCCGAGGCGGCGGATCAACTCAAGGCCCAGCACGGTCTTGCCGCTGCCCGGGGCGGCCACGATGTGAATCCGCCCATCGGCCAAGTGGCCTTCCGCCAGCCGCAGGACTTCGGCCTGGTACGGCCGGAACCGCCCCCGGAAGGTCATCTCCGCGTATCCGGCCGCCTCCATCATCACCAAATCATCCCATCCGAACCCGGGTCTAGAAGCGCGGCCTTGGGCGTGCTCGCCGCCAGGCGCCATGTTCGGCGACCTGAAGGTGTGTCCCCAAGTTTGAGACGAAAGGACCGTCCCCAGGTTTAGTCGCACGTCCTGGTGGATAACATCGGAACTCCCTTGTTCGGAACTAGGGTTGGTATCGTTACCAATGGCTTGAATGGTAGCAGTCTTCGAGTGGCCTGGCAATCAACCGCGGGGAATCTCGGTGCCTCGCACGCTGGCCACCACAACCCCGCATTCGGCGCCAGGCTGGGACGGTCGCAGGCTGTAGGCGCCGACCGCCGCAGGGACTATGAAGGTCTCTGCGTAGTGGACGGCGAAGGGCGCGAAGGCCCCCGTCGGGCTCACGACCTCGGCGGCTCGCCCAGCCACAAGGTTGAGGACGTTAAGGGTGCCGCGGGTGTCAAGGTCGATCTCCCCGCCGAACCAGTGGCGGCGAACCTCGATGAACTCAAGCTCGTGCAGGCCTGTGCGCTCTTCGCGGTGGTCCGGCTCGTCTAGGAGCAAGTCGACTCGGCCGACCAGGTTCCCTTTGATCCATGTGGTGTCGCGCGCCCACTGAATGTTGGCCGCGCCGTAGTCGAGGTGAACGGGCCGGGGCAACCCGTCCAAACCGACCCGGCCCCAGTCCCAGAGTTTGAAGGTGAAAATGTAGGGGGTCGCAGAGATCTCGAGAACCAGGCAGTTCGCGCCCGAGCAGTGGACAGTTCCGGCGGGAATCGAGAAGTGGTCGTGTTTGCGCACGGGGAAGGTGTTGACGAAGTCGCTGGCCGGGAAGTCCTCGCCGCCGCCCTGTGCCCGGACGAGCGCGGCGAACGTCTCTTCCGGCCCGGCACCGGCACGCAGCCCCAGGTAGACCACCGCGCCTTGCTCGCAGTCGAGTATGTAGTAGCTCTCGTCCTGCGTGTAGGCCATGCCGAAGGCCTGCTGGATGTAGTCGGTCAAAGGATGGACTTGCAGCGAAAGGTTGCCGCCGCCCATGGTGTCCAGGAGGTCAAACCGGATGGGGAACTCCGCGCCGAAGCGGGCGAAAGCGCGCTCGCCCAGCAGTCGGCGCGGTTCTAAGAGCACCAGGTCCAACGCGGGCAACTCGACGTCGAAGCCGGAGCCGTCCGAGAACAGCAGCGAATTCTCCTCCGGGACGCAGTCGAAGCACCAGGCGTAGTTGCCCTCTGCCTTGGGCAAGTCGAACATTGTCTCCAGCCAGTAGCCCCCCCACACGCCGGGATCGAAGTAGGGAACCAGGCGGAAGGGCCTCTGACCAGTCGCGGCCAGCGCGCGCCTGAAGGCGGCGCCGGTGATGGCCGTGGCGTCAACTGCCCCCCGGTTGGTGTCGAGAACCAAGTCCAGCCGCTCGAAAAGGGTGCGTTTGTGGCGATCAGCCGTCCTCCATTCGACGAAAAAGGACCGCTTGTACTTCCGCAGAGGGTCTTGGCCGCCGTTCTGGCAGCGCCAATTTGGCTGTCCGGCGCGCTGCCGCAATTGGATCTCCCAGCGGGCCATGTCCGCCAAAACCACCACGTCGGCGTCCGGGGCGGCCAGCGCCGCGCCCCAGCCCACAACCACAACCGGCACGAGCCGCTTCGACAGCTCGGCGCCCAGCGCGGACAGGTGCCCAGCGTGATAGAACTCCGGCAGGGTGAAGTGGGTCATGCGCCCAAAGACCCGGTCATCGGTTAGCGCCGGCGCGATCATCTGGTCGATCTCCTCGACCGGCAACGCCGTTTGTTCCACGTCCACCAGCCGCCAGCCGGGAAACGCGGCTCGGATGACGCCTGCCAATTCCGCGACTTCGACTCCTGGGTAGCAGTCCACAACGACCAGAGGGGCTCTCTCGCCAGCCCGGCGGGCGGCCAACTCACCCACATGACGCCATAGCTGGCCGCCGCGCAGGACGGTGTCGCCGTGGCACAACGGCTGGCGGGGTCGCAGGTCGAAGTTGCGGGGCGCGCGCGCCGCCCGTTGGATCCAGTGATCCGGGATGGAGGCCAAACTCATGCTGCTGCCTCGCTCAGCACGGCCAGGCCCTGGAGAACGGACAGCGCCGGATTGGCCGAGACGCGGATCTGCGGCCGGGGCAGCGCCCGCCAGAGGTGACGGTCCAGGTGGCGCGCCAGCGGTCCCAGTATCAAGTCGGCGGACCGGACGACCCCGCCGGCCAAGTAGACCACTTGCGGGTCGTAGGCGTGGCAGAGCGAGACCGCTACCGCCCCCCAAGCGTCCAGCGCCCCACCCCAGACCGCTTTGGCGGCCGGGTCGCCAGTCCGATGCCGCTCGGTGACGTCCCAGAACCCAAGACCGCCGCGACCGAGGCGTCGCTCCCACCACGCCCGCGCCTCTCCCACCTGCGACCCGCCATCCTGGACCGCCAGCCACTCCCGCAGGCGGTCCGCCAATGCCCAACCCCCGCCGTAGAGCTCGGCGCATCCGATGTTCCCACAGTTGCAGAGCCCGCCGGCGCGGTCGATGGTGCAGTGGCCGCCGAGGATCCCGGCCGTGCCGTCCGGCCCGCGAAGCAGGCGCCCGCCAACGATTGCGGCGGTTCCGATCCCGGTGCCCAAGACGAGGATCGCGGCGTTCGCCTCTGCGGCGCCCGCGAGCCACGCCTCGCCAAGGAGAGCCGCGCGGGCGTCGTTCTCGACCGTGGCATCAGCGCCGAACGCGCGCAGCGCCCATCCGTGCAAATCCGCCCGCAGCATCCAGCCGTACTTGCCGTGGGCTTCGACAAGGCCTCGGCCGTCGGCTCCGACGACCCCGGGCACGGCGATTGCCACTCGGTCAATTGCGACGGCCCCGAGCTTGTGCGCGGCCTGGCCGACGAAATCCAAGTCTGCCGCAGACCCGGTGACCGGGAAGTCAGTATGCCCACGGATGCGGCCACCGCTGGCGATGCCCACTTTGACGCGTGTGCCACCAAAATCGACGCCGAGCGTCACCATACCCGAAACCTCCGTCGTCATCGTCGCTTGGTATCGTTACCATAGCAAGACGCCGACACCCGATCAAGTCGCCGGGCCAGCACCTTCGATCCGGCCAGGAGGTTCCGGACGCACAACGCGCAGGGAGACTGGGATAGTTTGCAAGACAGGCGGATGGTCGGGGCCTTTATCGGCGCGATCGAACAACAGCTCTGCCGCCTTCCTGCCAAGGGCACGCGCGTCGTGGGCGATCAGTGTCAGCGGCACCGGAGAAAGCTCTGCCAGGTCGAACGTGTCGAAGCTAACCACCGAGGGTCCCCAGCCGGCACCTCCGTCCAGGTGACGGGCGATGGCCGTCAAAGCACCGATCGTGTTGCGGTTGTTGGCCGCGAAGACCGCCGTGGGCGGCTGCGGCAGCCGCAGAAGTTGCTCCATGGCCGCCGATGCCGACGCCGCCGTCTGTTGCTGGCGAGCGACATAACCGGGCTCGACGGCCAGCCCGGCCTCGGCCATCGCTCGGCAAAAGCCATCGAAGCGGCGCTGCCCGGTGGAGACAGAAGCGACGTTGCCCAGGTAGCCGATACGCCGGTGGCCGGCCGCTATCAGATGCTTGGCGCCTTGATAGGCCCCGTTCACGTCGTCCAGCACGACGACGTCCGCCCAGACGTCATCGACCAACCTGGAAGCAAGCACCAGCGGACGGCCCTCCAACTCTGCTCGGCTGAGATGCGAGGCCTTCGCGCCGGCGGCGGGAACCACTATGAGGCCCTCGACCTGGCGGCCGACGAAGTCAGCCACCAGTTGACGCTCGCGCGCCTGATCCTCGTCGGAATTGCCCAGCAGGATTCGGCGCCCGTGCTGGGCCGCGACCTCCTCGACACCGATGGCGAACTCGCCGTAGTAAGGGTTGCCGAGGTTCGTGATGGCGATCCCGATGAGTCCGCTCGGCTGGCCGGGCCGCAGGCTGCGGGCGTTCTCGTTGCGGTGATAGCCGAGATCACGCGCGGCCGCCCAGACCCGCTGCTGCAATTCCGGCCGCACGTTCTTTCCCCCCGCCAGAGTCCGTGAGACAGTCATCGGGCTGACGCCCGCGCGCGCCGCCACATCACGCACAGTCAAGCCGACGGCATGCTCTCTGGCCACTCCCCGCCTCCCCTTCCGTCAACGCTGCCGGGTGCCGCTTTCATGGCCGGTGGCAACAGCAACCTTACCGCGCCGCCAGCGGTCCACCCGAATGCCTGACTCTTGGCGGTCGCGCCAAACTCTCATGGCCACCAGGCCATGGCCCACACTGCTGGGAAATCGAACTAATACACCCGCAACGCCAGTGCGCGGGCCTGGCGGTCGGGGGAATCGGCGGACGTCGAGAGACGGCAGGCGTCGAGAGCGAGCACTAACCTGGGCGCACCCTGGCCGCCGCCGCAAGGAGACCTGATTTGGGGGTCAACCCCAAGACGAAAGGATTAGTCGGGGACGTGGCCGAAGCGGTGTTTGGTTATGGAGAGGGCTTGTTCGCGCAGGACGCAGAGGAGTTCGCGGCGGCCGTTGGCGGTGACCGGGTGGTCCAGGACGGTGACCTCGCCCAGGCGGTCGGCGGCGGCCTGGCGCAGGCCGGGAGCCCGGCCCACCACCCGGATGCGGCCGGAGACCAGGCCCTTGGCGACGCGCTCGGCGAAGGCGGCGTGGGTTTCATGGCCCCAACGCGACACGTCCGCCACCACCCCGGCCGTGGCGGCGGCCGAGATGACCCGCGCGACCTGGTGCTCCGAGGCGCCCTCGCCGACCCGGACGGTGTAGGTCTTGACCGGCCGGTAGCGGAAGATGTTGGCCTCCACCCGCAGCCCGGACGGGTCGTGGTCGAGGCTGAACTCCTCCGCCCACCAGCGGGCGTCCGAGGCGCGCGCCTGCTCCAGCCATTGGTCCAGGTCCGCCGCGGGTTGCGCCTCGCGCCAGACGCCGAACTCGGCCACGTAGTTGGGGCCGCCGGCCTTGGCGCCCGGCCCGATGGCCGAGGCCTTCCAGCCGCCGAACGGCTGGCGGCGCACTATGGCGCCGGTGATGTGCCGGTTGACGTAGGCGTTGCCGACCGCCACGCGGTCCAGCCAGACGTCGACCTCGTCCTGGTCGAGGGTGTGGATGCCGCCGGTCAACCCGAACGAGGTCGCGTTCTGCAAGGCGATCGCCTCGTTCAGGTCCTTGGCGAACATCAGCCCCAGCACCGGCCCGAACAATTCGGTCATGTGGTACCAGGAGCCAGGCCGCACCCCGGCCTTCAGACCGGGCGACCACAGGGTGTCCGAGCCGTCCAGCGGGCGCGGCGCCACCAGCCACCGCTCGCCCGGGTCCAGCCGGGTCAGCCCGCGCCTCAGTTTGTCGCCCGGCGGCTCGATGATCGGGCCCATCGTGGTGGCGATGTCGGCGCCCCGGCCCACCGCCAGCGACCGGACGGCGTCGACCAATTGGCCGAGGAAGCGCTTGGACCGGTAGACCGACCCGACCAAGATCCCCAACGATGCCGCCGAGCATTTCTGCCCGGCGTGCCCGTAGGCGGACTTGACCAGGTCCGCGACGGCCAGGTCCATATCCGCCGACGGCGTCACGACGATCGAGTTTTTCCCCGACGTTTCGGCCAGCAGATGAAGGTCGCTCCGCCAGGAAGCGAACATTTGGGCGGTTTCGATCGAGCCGGTCAGGACCACAGTCTCGACGTCCGGGTGGGTCACCAGGCGCCGCCCGAGCTCGTGGTCGGCGACGTGGGTGACTTGCACGATGCCGCTCGGCGCGCCAGCGGAGGCCAGGCCCTCGTGGATGGCCGCCACGGCCACCTCGACGCAGCGCCGCGTCAGTTTGGCCGGTTTGATGACCACCGCCGAGCCGGCCGCCAGCGCCGCCATCACCCCGCCGACCGGGATCGCCACCGGGAAGTTCCAAGGCGGGATGACGGCCGTCACCTTCGACGGCGTGAAGGTCAGGCCGGGCAGGTCCAGCGACGTCTCGGCGCTGGCCGCGTAGTAGCGGGCGAAGTCGACCGCCTCGGAGATCTCCGGATCGGCCTCGGCCACCGTCTTGCCGCCCTCGTGGGCCATGATGTTCAAAAGCTTGCCGCGGGCCGCCTCCAAGGCGGCCGCCGCCGCCCGCAGCGCCCGCGCCCGCTCGCCCACCGGGATGGCCGCCCAAGCCCGGCCGGCGGCGACGGCCCGGCCGACGGCATCGTCCACCTGAGCCAAACTGGCCAACTCCTTGACCGTCTGGGCGGGCGGGGTGGCGGCCAGGGCGTCCAACGCCCACCGCCGGGTCGCCTGGACCGCGCCGTCCGAATCGGGCTGGTTGTAAAAGCCCTGGTCGGGCGGCGGCACCGGCTTGCCCCGGCGCGGCTCGAGGGAGTACTTGTCGATCTCCTCGACGGACCGGCGGAAGGCCGCCTCGGCCTTCGCCAGCGGGTCCGGGACCGGCGCGAACGACTGGTGCAGGAAGTTCTGCGGGGCGGCGTTCTCCTCCAGGCGGCGGACCAAGTAGGCGATGGCGACGTCGAAGTCCTCGGCCGCCACCACCGGGGTGTAGAACAGCACCGATCCGGTGGTCCGCTTGACCGCCTCGGCCTGGGCCGGGGCCATGCCCTGCAGCATCTCGAAATCGACCGCTTTGGAGACGCCCCGCGCCTCGGCCAGCAGGTGGGCCAGGGCCAGGTGGAACAGGTTGTGCCCGGCCACGCCCACGCGCAGATTGCCGAGCCGCTCCGGCCTCAAGACCCAGTCGATGACGCGGACGTAGTTGGCGTCGACCGCCTCCTTGGTGGGGTAGATCGCCTGCTGCCAGCCGTGCAACTGGCACTCGACCTGCTCCATCGACAGGTTCGCGCCCTTGACCAGCCTTATCTTGATCGGCGCGCCCCCGGCCGCGCGCCGCCGCTCGGCGAACTCGACCAGGTGCTCCATGGCGGCCAGGGCGTCCGGCAGATAGCACTGGATGACGATCCCGGCCTCCAGGTCCAAGAACTCCTCGTCCATCAGGGCCTGCTCGAAGGCGTCCATCGTCAGGTCGAGGTCGCGGTATTCCTCCATGTCAAGGTTGACGAAGGTGCCGGACTGCTTGGCGGCGCCGAGCAGCGGCCGCAGATGCTCCATGATCCGCGCCACCGACCCCTCCCGGTCCCAAGTCACCAGCTGGGGCGCCAGCGAGGAGATCTTGATCGACACGTAATCGACGTCCGGGCGGCGGACCAGCTTGATGGTCCTTTCGAGGCGGGCGGCCGCCTCCTTCTCACCCAGCACGGCTTCGCCCAGCAGGTTCAGGTTCAGCCGGTAGCCCTGGGCCTTGGAGCGTTCGATGTGCTTCGCCAGGGTCGGATCGGCCAGGTCCACCACCAGATGCCCGACCATCTGGCGCAGCCTCGCCCTCGCCACCGGCATGGCCAGACCCGGGGCCAGCGGCGCGATCCGCCCGCCTAGAGTCATCGACAGCTTGTCGAAGGCGCCGACGAACCCCGGCACGCGCGAGCCCTGGGCCAGCTTCTTCAGCTCCCTGGCCGCCACGGCGTTGTCGTCCGGCCTGGCCACCCGGTCCACGAACGCCATCGTGAACTCCAGGCCCGGCTTGTCCTGGACCAGTTTGGCCAGCATCTTGGTGGACGCCAGTTCCTTGGGGGAGGCTTCGGTGGCGGTGGCCTGGAACCAGGTCCGGGCCAGGCAGACGGCTGGCTCGACCAGGTCGGCTGGGCTGGCTGGGCTGGCTGGGCTGGCCGGGCTGGCCGGTTCGGGGGGGGCGGGGGCGGCCGCGGCAGACGACGGCTCGGAATTGTTGTTCGCCATGGCGCCATTTTCGACCCTCCGATGGGCCTAAGTCTTGTAAAGTTCCAGCCAAATGACGCGCGATATCGACAACCGATTCTTGGGGGAATTGGACCTCACCCCGGAGTTGATCGAGCTTTGGGGGGAACTGCCGGGCGTCATGTTCGCGGTCAAGGACGCCCAGGGGCGCTACGCCGCCGTCAACGACGCCTTTGTGCGGCGCAGTTCGGCCTCCAGCCGGGCCGAGGCCCTGGGCCGGACCGCCGCCGAGTTGTTCCTGCCGGAACTGGCCGAGCGCTACGAGTCGCAAGACGCCGAGGTCATGGCCTCGGGCCGGCCCCTGCGCGGGGAACTGGAGATCATCCGCGCCCCAGGCGGCCAGCCGGGCTGGTACCTGACCACCAAACTGCCGCTCGTCCGGGGCGTCCCGCCCGACCGCGCCCCGGTCGGCGTGGTCACCATCTCGACCGAGTTGTCGCTGCTCGGCTCGCCCCCGGCGGTCGGCCGGGGTTTGTCTATGGCCGTCGATGCCGTCCGCCGGGCCTTGGACTCGGCCTTAGGGCAGATTCCCTCCGTGGCCGCCTTGGCCGGCCTGGCCGGGATGTCCACATCCAGCCTGGCCCGCAACATGCGCCGGGTCTTCGGCCTGGCCCCCCAGGCCTACATCTTGCAGCAGCGCATGGACCGGGCGATGGCCCTCCTGGCCGCCACCGACCTGCCAATCGCCCAGGTCGCAGCTCAAACCGGCTTCTACGACCAATCGACCTTCACCCGCCAACTCGGCCGCCTGACCGGCGAAACCCCGGCCGGCTTCCGCCGCCGCTCCCGCTCCCTCAACCCGCCAACACCAAGCGCGAAATCTGAGTGACGCTCAGCCACGGCGCCAGGCGCCACGTGCGGCGCCCGCACGCGGTGCGGCGCCCGCACGCGGCGCCTGGCGCCAGGTGCGGCCTCGCCAGCCCGACCTGCCCGACCGCGCCTCCCCAATCGCGTGGGTCAAGCCGCCTCGCCCGGGCTGTCGGCCGATCCGGGGGCGAATTGGACCTGGTAGAGCTTGGCGTACAAGCCGCCGGCCGCGAGCAGCGCGGCGTGGGGGCCGCGCTCGACCACCCGGCCGCGGTCCAGGACCACGATCTGGTCGGCCCCGCGCACAGTTGACAGCCGGTGGGCTATGACCAGGGCGGTCCGCCCGCGCAGGGCCTCGGCCAGCGCCCGCTGGACGGCCAGCTCGGACTCCGAGTCGAGGTGGGCCGTGGCCTCGTCCAGGAGCACGATCTCGGGAGCCTTCAGCAGCAGCCGCGCGATCGCGACCCGCTGGCGCTCGCCACCGGACAGCCGGTAGCCGCGATCACCCACCACGGTGTCCAGGCCGTCCGGCAACTCGCGCACGAAGCTGGCCCGCGCCCGCTCCAGGGCCGACCAGAGTTCGTCGCTGGCGGCGGACGGCCGGGCGTAGAGCAAGTTGTCGCGCAGCGAGGCGTGGAACAGGTGTGCGTCCTGTGACACGATGCCGACAGTTCGGTTGATCGACGTCGCCGTCAGCCCGCGCACGTCTTGGCCGCACAGCTCGACCCGCCCGGCCGTCGCCTGGTACAGCCGCGAGACCAGCAGCGACGCCGTCGTCTTGCCCGCCCCGGACGGCCCGACCAGCGCCACCATCGCCCCGCGCGGCACGTCGAAGGTGACGTCCCCCAAGGTCCAGTCGGGCTCGGCCTCGCCTTTGGCCCAGTTGTCCGATGCCGTGCCGCCAGCGCCAGCACCAGCCCCGGTCCCCGCGCCGGCGCCGGCCGCGCCCTCGGTCCCAGCCGCCCGGCCGGGCGGCTCCAGCGAGGCCAGGGACACCTCCCGGGGTCCTGGATAACGGAACCAGACGTGGTCGAAACGGATGGCTGGGAGGTCCGGCGCGGCATCGTGCCATGCCAAATCCCGCGCCCCCGGCCGGTCGCGGACCAAGGGCTCCAAGTCCAAAACCTCCAGCACCCGCTCGAACGAAACCAAGGTCGTCATGATGTCGACTTGCACGTTCGACAAGGCCGTGATCGGCCCGTACAGCCGGTTCAGCAGCGTCACCAGGGCGACCAGGACGCCGACCGTCAACTCGCCCCGGATCGACAGCCAGCCGCCGAGCCCGTAGACCACCGCCACGGCGACGGAGGCGACCAGCATCATGCCGATCCTGAAGGCGCTGGAGTAGAGGGCCGATCTGATGCCGACGCGGCGGACGGCATCGGCCTCGGCGGCGTAACCGGCGGCCTCGCGGGCCGGGTCGCCGTAGTTCTTGACCAGGGCGGCGCCGGCCACCGAGAAGCGCTCGGTCATGGTCTGGGACATGACCGCGTTGAGGTCCATCGCCTGCCGGGTGATGGCGGCCAGTTTGCGCCCCACCCAGCGCACCGGCGCGATGAAGGCCGGCAGCAGGAGCAGCGAGATCAGCGTCACCTTCCAGGACAGCGACACCATCGCGGTGATCACGAAGACCGCCGTCAAGGTGTTCGACACGAGCGAGGACAAGGTCGATGTGAAGGCCCGCTGGGCGCCCAGCACGTCGCCGTTCAGGCGCTGGGTCAGGGCGCCGGTCTGGGTGCGGGAGAAGAAGGCCAGGCTCATCTGCTGGACGTGGTCGAAGACGCGGGTCCTGAGGTCATAGATCAGCCCCTCGCCGATCCTGGCGCTGAGCAGCCGTTCGGCCAGGCCCAGCCCGGCCGCCGCGACGGCGAATCCGGCCAGCAGCCCGGCCAGGCCCAGCACCACGCCCAGCCGGCCGGGCGTGATCCCCCGGTCGATGATCGCGCTGTAGACCAGCGGCGTGACCGCCCCGATGGCGGCGTCAACCGCGATTATGGCCAAGAAGAGGGCGATCAGTTTTCGGTACGGCTTGGCGAAGCCGATGATCCGCTTGAGCGTGGCGCGGGTCAGTTTGCGGCTGGTGACTGAGGGATCCTGTCGAAAAGACCGGAACACCGGGCCGCCCATGGGCAGTGACATGCCCCCCAGCTTGCCACTCGGGCGCGGCGGCGCCCCGGCCGCGCGAATCCCGTCCCGGTGCGCGGCTGGCACGGGGCGCCTGGCGCCGCGTGCGCCGCGTGCGTGCGGGCGCCGCACCTGGCGCCTGGCGCCGTGGCTGAGCTTCACTCAGATTTCGGCGGCGCCCGGCTGCCAGTCTTCGGGCGTGGATGACTGCCCGAATCCAAGACTCGTCTAGGATTGGGCGGCGTGCACACGCTGGTCGTGACCAACGATTTCCCGCCCTCGGCGGGCGGGATCGAGACCTTCGTCAGCCAGCTGGCCGGCCGCTTCCCGCCCGACCAGGTGACGGTCCTGGCCTCGACCCGCGCGCCCTTCAGCCCCGCCCCGTTGGCGCGATCCGACGCCGCCTTGCCCTACCAGGTCATCCGCCACCCCGCCCGCACCCTGCTGCCCACCCCCGCCGTGGCCAAGTTCGCCGCCCGAGCCGCCCGCCAGGCGGGCGCCGAGTCGGCCTGGTTCGGGGTCGCCGCCCCGCTCGCGCTGATGGCGCCCGCGCTGCGCCGGCAGGCCGACCTGGCGCGGGTCGTCGCCGCCACCCACGGCCACGAGGTCTGGTGGGCCGCCGTCCCCGGCCTGAGCCAGGCCTTGCGCCGCATCGGGGACGGCGTCGACGCCATCACCTACCTCAACGACTACACCGGCCGGCGGATCGCCCGCGCGCTCAGCCCGGCCGCCCGGCGGCGCATGGTCCGGCTGACGCCCGGCATCACGCCCGAGCCAGTGCCCCACAACCAGATGCCCGATGCCGCCGAGGCCGGTTCCAGCCCCGACCGCCAAAGCGCCGGGCCAGTCGTGCTGTGCGTCTCCCGCCTGGTCCCGCGCAAAGGCCAGGACCAGCTGATCCGCGCCTGGCCCGCCGTCACGGCCGTCCACCCCGAGGCGCGCCTGGTGATCGCCGGGACTGGGCCGTACCAGGCCAAGCTCAGCCGGATGGCCGCCGCCAGTCCGGCCTCCGGCTCAATCAGGCTGACCGGCGCGGTCCCCCAGGACCAGCTGGCCGACCTCTAC
>JAIROU010000355.1 GCA_031257375.1 Bifidobacteriaceae bacterium | reverse complement strand
CGCGGCGGACGCGGGTGATCAGGCCGGCCTCGGCGGCGGCGAAGAACTTGGTGGCCACATCTTGCGGGCGCCAGCCGGCCGGACCCAGCTGCCCGGCCTCGGCCAGGTCGGCCATGGTCGGGGCGTCGCCGTGGAACCAGACCACGTCCAGGTCCGAGGGTCCCTCGAGGACTTGGCGCTCGCCCTGGTCGGCCAGCCAGACCAGGGCGGCGGCGGCGGCGTCCGCGGGGATGGCGGCCAG
This sequence comes from Bifidobacteriaceae bacterium, assembly GCA_031257375.1. Taxonomy (GTDB): domain Bacteria; phylum Actinomycetota; class Actinomycetes; order Actinomycetales; family WQXJ01; genus JAIRTF01. Next base: position 3,413 of record JAIROU010000355.1, on the reverse strand, counting down.
CCATTCGCGGATGGCCGGCAGGGCGGTGGCGTCACCGGCCAACAGATACCGCCGATGCCGTGGTTCGACTTGGCCGCGCCCCAGCGGCCCGGACAAGCGCAGTTGGTCGCCCGGCCGGGCGCGGGCGCCCCAGCGCGCGGCCGGGCCGCGCCCGTGCAACACGAAGTCAACCGCGAAAGCGTTCGCCCGGGCGTCGAACTGGCAGATCGTGTAGGCCCGCGCGGCCGTCCCGGCCAACTCGGTGTTGCCGCCCGACCAAGGCCCCGGTCCCGCGCCAGAGCCCGCCGCGCCCCCGGCGCCGCGCTGGCCGCCGGAACCGGGCACGCCGCCGGAACCGGGCACGCCGCCGGGGCCGGGCACGCCGCCGGGGCCGGGTCGGCCGCGGTAGCCGGGCGCGCCGCTGGGGTCGCGCTGATCGCTGGAAGGCGGCCGGACGGCATCGTGCACCGGGAAATAGCCGCGCACCCAGGCGGCCGGGGGCAAGACCCCCGCCACCCGGAAATCCGGGCAAACCAGGTGGACGCGGCGGGTCCGGGGCGTGATCAACTCGGCCGCCGCGACCTGGGCGATGACCGGGCCGGAGCGGCGGCGAAGCGGCACGGGCAGGCCGATGGATTCAAACACCCGCCAATTAAACAGGCCAACCGTCCGGTCGGCGCAAACTCGCCCCGGCCGTCCGCCGCCCCGCCGCGCTGAGACCGTGCAGGCGCTCGAACCGGCCGGGGCCGGCCCGGCCCACCAGGCGTCCGGCCGACAACGCGCCCGACGACGTCCGCGTCGGCCGCCGAGCCTGGACTCACTGGTGGCGCGGGGTCTGCGGCGCCAGCGGTTCGCGCCAGGCGCCATGATGAGTGGGCGATGCCGGCCGTGGTGTTGCCGATCCCATATGGAGGTGTTGGTCATGGGCGTTTGCGCGGAATGCGGTTCTGGCCTTGGTCGTGGGCGGTTCTGCCCGCGTTGCGGCGCCAACTCGGTCGAGGGGGCGCCCTCGGCCGGGGGAGCGATGCCGCCTGGCAGCTCCCAGCCCGGAGCAACAATCGCGACGAAGGCTGCGGCGCGCGGCCGGAAGTTGCGGGGCCGTAAGGGGGCGCTGGTTGCTGCGGTGGCGGCGGCGTCGATGGTCGCGGGCGGGGCGCTGGCGTTTGCGGCGGCGCGGCTGGATCTGTTCGGCGGGGCAGGTGGAGGCGCCTCGGGGGTTATGGACGATCCGGGCGGCGACATCTTCGCGCAATCCGGCGATAGAGCGGCTGACCAGCTAGAAGTGGTCAACGCGCCTGATCTGACACCGGCCCCGGCCACCTTCGCGGACGGGGCGGTCGAGGTCTGGGAAGCCCGCCTGGATTGGCAGGCCCTCGCGGTTTCTCCCGGAAAAGTGGTGGCGATCGGACCGGCGGGGAGCGGCCAAGAGTTCAAGACGGCCTTCGACCGGGTGACTGGCGAACAGGTTTGGACGGTGACGATGGACAACTACGGGGTGATGGGCTGCGACGATTCGGACTCGGCGGATCGGATGGTGTGCTACGGCGGCGCCGACGGTGGCCATCCCTACCTGATCGATCTGACCACCGGCGAGAAGCTGCCGATTGACCTCAACACCCCTTGGGCCGAGCAGTGGGGTTTTTCGAGCGGAGTTATCCTGATCGGCGAGGACGTCTTGGCGGTCCAGATGATCGGTGGCAACGGCGCTCCTGTCGAGGGTTACCAGGCGGCTCTGTTCGGTGGCGACGGCGCGGTCAAGTGGGAAGGGCCGGTGCTCCAACGCGCCGAGGACGTTGGCCGGTCGCCTTTGGTGGCGCGCGGCGGGATCGTCGGCGGAGCGGGCTTGCCGATGGCGCTCGACCTGGCCACCGGCGTGAACCTGGTTGAGGGCGTGGCGGACTGCGCATCGCCGCAGATCTACCCGGGTCGGCAGATTTGGTGTTCGTCGGGGGAGGCTGACCGACCACCGCAAGAGGTTTCCCCTGGCGGCGCCGAGCCCGCCACCATCCATTTCGGCTTGGTCCAGACCATCGACGGCGAGTACCCCGACGAAGTGGTGCTGACCTGGACTGGCGGCCCGTGGTGGGAGTTCGAGGCGAGCGATCCGGCGACCGAGGCGCGCCTCTGGGACGGGCGGACAATCAGCATCAAGGACCGCCTCTTGGCCTGGAACGGCGGCGACCTGCTGGCCGAATACGATTTCTCGGATGGGTCCGTCACGTTTATCGACTTGGCCACGGGCGGGGCGGTGGCCACGGCCGCCGGACCGCCCCTGGCCGGGGCGGCCGAGGCGATCTCGGCGCAGTTCATCGACCAGTTCGCCTTCGCGCTGGTAGAGGACGTGGGCGCGCGCCGAGCGACCGTGTTCGACGCCCGAACCGGCCAAGTGGCGGCTGAGTTGGAGGCGGACTTCTTCAAACTTAGCCGACACCTGCTCCCGGGATCGGCCTATATCCTCGACGGCCACAACTGGGACCACCAACCGGACACGGGCAGCCTGCGTTACCTGGCGCCGGCCGCCGCCTCCGGCCAGCCGGTCGAGCCGGTGGCCGCGCCCGGCGATTTGCCGGGTTGCCCATCGGGGATGGACACGTTGGCGTGGAGCCAGTTCGAGGGCGGCTGGGTGGTGGTGTGCGCTTCCGCTGAAGGTGCCTACGCCGTGGCGGCGCGCTCCGACGGCCGAGACTTGGCGCCGGTCGTGCTGACGTTCACCGATGGCGGCTGCCGCGTCGAGTCGGCGGACGGTGGGACTTTGACGTTGGCGCTGGGCGGGTCCTACGCGCTGCTCCCCGGCGGCGAGGTGGCGGCGGCGCAACAGTCGTGGCACTATGCGACCGGCTCGGGTGAGTTTTCCGACCCGCCGCCGACCTCGGAGTTGGCCTGCCCGGCCGGGTCCTGGCCGATCTCGCTGGCCACCTACCATGACGGCTGGGTGCTGGTCTGCGGCACGGCGCTGGACCGGGCGACCCTGATGAGATGGGCGGACGGCCAACTAGGTGGGGGCGAGGCCGAGGCGGTCGAGGCCGAAGCGGCCGGCTGGTGCGCCATCACCGGCCAAATCCGAACCTGCTCCTTCCCGACCCCCGCCCTGGTCGCCTACACCGAGTCCGGCGCCGCCGGGGCCAGCCAGCGCCCGGTGGCCTCGAACTTCTTCGACGGGATCGGGGTTGGCCGGACGGGCGAGGGCAAGGGCGCCTACGACGTCGAGGCGCCCGACTCGACCGCCCAGGATCAGGTGCGCTATCTGGTCGAGGTGTTGAACGCCTCGGCGGTGGACCGAACCGACGTGGCGGTGTACATCGAGCAGGTCGAGGCTGGCGCCGTCACCGACGCGACTGTCGCTGGGTTCGAACGCGTGGCGGCCTCGCGCGCCAGGCTGGCTTCGGCGGTGGAATCGGCGCCGGTTTCCGAGGTCGAGGGCGGCTCGGCCCTGG
>JAIROU010000298.1 GCA_031257375.1 Bifidobacteriaceae bacterium | reverse complement strand
GACTCAGCCCACGCCGTCGACCGCGCCGCCGTCGACCGCGCCGCCGCCCACGCGCGCCCCCACCACGGACCCGCCCGCTTCTCAGCCCCCGGCCGGCCGCGCTCCCGGCACCAGCGCTCCCGGCACCAGCGCGCCGACCAGCGTCGCCTCGGCCTGGGCGGGAATTGATTGGCCGTCGGTCCTGTCTGAGGAGCCGGACGGGGCTGACCCATCAAGCGCGCCAACGAAGTCCTCCGGGTCGGCCTCGCCTTCGAGCCCGGCGCGGGCCTCGGCCAGCCAGCTCGACGGGGCCAGCGCCAAGGGGCCCCAGGGCGGGGCCAACGGCGGCGACGGCCCCAATCTGAGCGCCCCAGAGCCGCCGGTCGGGGTGTCCACGAAGACGATCGGCGCCACGCTGATGGCGATCGGAATCTTCGGCCTGGCCGGATTGGGAATCTATGTGATGCGGCGGGGCGGCTTCTTCGCCGCCTGAGAATTGGCCGATTTGAATCGGCTGCTCTGCCCGCGCTTGGCGAAGTGAGGCACCGACACAGCAGCCGAACCGACCTTCGCCTTGGACCGTAGCACCATCATGTGACCCACGTCACATCTCGATGGGTGATTTTGCTGAGAGCAGAGTTGAGCGGCCCGGCGAGGCGGTCGTCATTGACCGCTCACCGGGCCGAGCCGAACCCTCGCGGCCGCGGGTCGGCCGGCGAGTGGGCGGACACTCGAGGCCGCGGCGGTTGCCCGCGAGGCGAGGGACGTCCCCGGAACCGGCCCGGCGGAGAAAGGCGGAAAACCGCCGGGCTTGGAACCTTGACGGGGATGTCGGCTCAGTCTGGAAGCACTAATGGGGGTGGTGGCGCCATTCCACGCACGGCCCGGAGGCGTCGCAGAACGGCCGGTTGGCGGTCGAGCCGCAGCGGCACAGCGCCCCGCGGGTCTCCGAAATCACTTTGCCATTATTGGCGATCTCGACCTCGCCCTCAAACCAGAGGGGTTCGCCGTCCGCAGTGCGGACGCAGACCGGTTGGTGGCCCTGCTCGACCGGCTGTGAGGGGTCGGTGAACTCGTAGTGCAGGGCGCCGGAGGGGCAGCGGCGGATGACGGCGGCGATCTGGTCCGCGTCGCCGGCGTCGGGCAGGACCCACGGGCGGCGCTTGGTGTCGAAGACGGCCGGGATCGAGCGCACGCAGACGCCCACGTGCAGGCAGCGCGCCAGGTCGAAGCGGACGGTTATCTGGTCGCCGTAGTAGTCCTTGGCGCCGCCCTTGGCGGCGGGCGCGGCATTCTCAGTTTGGGTCATGGTCGACAACTCCCTTTCCAAGTCACTGTCCAATTGATTGTCCAATCCAATGTCTGGTCTGCGGCGGGGGCAGCGCACCGACGCGGCCCCGGCGCCGACCCGGCGCGGCGGCGGCCGCCCCAGCGCGAGGCCGCGCCAACGGCATCGGGCGTCTGCGTAAAAGCCCCCTGCGGCGGCCGGGCCCCGGGCGGCGAAATCAGTTCGGCGCGGCGGCGGCCGGCAGGCCGAAAGCCGCCCGGCGGGCCGCCGGGACCAAGTCCTGATAAGCCGGATGGGTCTCGACGTAGTGCCGCACGAACGAGCAGTACGGCAGCACCGCAAGACCCTTGGCGCGGGCGTCGTCCAGGGCGGCCTTGATCAAAACCTTGCCCAAGCCCTGGCCGGAGACCTCCGGCGCGATCTCGGTGTGGACAAAGGCGATCTGGCCGGGACGGGCCTGATACTGGGCCAAGCCCACCGGCGTGTCACCCGCCAGCAGTTCGTATTGGTCGGCCTGGGTGTTGTTTCGGACAGATATTTGCGGCTCGGCCACGGTGCGCCCCCCGGTGAATCGGATCGGTCAGATAAGCTCGATTACGCTCCAACTTTCTCCAATAGCGTACAACTGTCAAACAGCGCTCCGGCGAGGCCTATGCTTTGGACGGTGGAACAAGGCGTTTGCCGGTAGAAGTACTCCCGTTTTTTGCTAGACCCCCTGCGATGGGACATGAGAGGTGTTGACCGATGGAGCCCATGAATGTGGACCAAATCGTGGCTTGGTTGAAACTCAACCCCCAGCTGCGGGTGGCCGAGTGCCTGGCCGCTTGGACCCACGGAGACATCACGTGAGCGCATTGATCTTGCCCCACGTGGTGTTCGCCCGGCAGGTCTTGGACGAGGCGCCGTCCGGCCTGCCCTACCCGTTCGTCCGCCGCTGCCAGATCGCCGCCCTGCCGTCGGTGCCCCGAGAGAACACGATCGAGGCCCCGACCTATCTGATGGACATGGGCTTGCGGCGCTGGCGCGACCCGCAGGTGCTGTTCAAAGGCACTTTGGGGAAGCAGCCGGGGCTGAAGAAGGCTTGGGGGCCGCTGGCGGCCGAACAAGACGAGGCCCTGGTCCTGCAAGCGCGGGCGTGGGAGTCCGACCAGCGCCAAACCCACGAGATCAGCGCCGACCTCGAGTCTTTGACCATTTTGACGGGCGACGATGCCGCCGGGACGGCTTTCGCCCAATTGCTCGACTCGGCCGTCAAACCGTTCGACACGCCCCGGTTGGCGACGGCCGTGGCGACGATGCTGTCGCTGACCGACCCGCGGCGCTCCTACGAGCTGCTCCAGCACGCCGCCTCGATCACCACGAACCCGGTCTCGCATTTCCTGACCGACCTGCGGATCGTGGCCCTGCTGATCAAGCGACTCCACGATTACGAAGGCGCGTTGTCGCTGATCAGGGACCTGACCAAGGTGGCCAGCTCGGCCCTGCGGCATCACATAGTGTCCGAGGCGGACGCCGAGGCCATGCAAGTGCTGCTGCTCAACCTGCGCGCCCTGATCGAGATCCGCCAGGACCGGCTGTTCGAAGCCTTGACGACGATGGAGCGGGCGCAGGCCCAAATGCCCGACGACGGCTTCGTGATGGTCCCCACCGACATGGCTGACCGCTACCGGGCGCAGGTCCGGATCAACGTGGCCCAGGCGCTGTGGGAGTCCGGGCGCCACTCGGAGGCCGTCACCCAGATCAACCGCCACGCCTCGACCACCCGCGGCGAACACCCCTACTCGTTGTCCGAGGCCTTGCTGGTGGCCGGCTACTTCAACGAGTTGGCGGGTGAACACTCGCTCGCCTTGTCGTATTGTTTGGAGGCGGAAAGACTCTTGATGAGAGAGGGCGCTCCGAGTCGGCTGGCCATGTGTCGCCGGGTGGCTGTCTCGGCCCTCAATGGGATGGGCAAACGGGGGCGCGCTGAAAAACTGGCTCGGGCTATCCCTAGAGACGTGCTAGGGGAGAGGTTTCTTGTCTGAATCCGATAAGGGCGAAGACGAGCGGGTGGACCCGCGGACGAAGCCGCATGCCGTCATCCACCAGGGCATCCCGGCCTCGGCTCTGCGCCCGACCACCAGTTCGGGGCCGCAAGTCTCCCCCCGGACCGGCTCGCACCCGGTTTCCGGGCAGTACCCCCGCTCCGGCCAATACCCCCGGTCGGGGCAGTACCCGCGCAGCGGGGAGGCGCCCCGGCGGATGATCCGGACCGGCCCGCCCTATTCGTCGGCCGACGCGGCGCCGGTCGGCGGGGCCATCCGACGGACCGTCCGGGTCGCCATCGTGGACCAGGAGACCCTTTTCAGGACCATGGTGGTGGACGCCCTGGCGGACGCGCCGGACCTGAAAGTGGTGGCCTCGCTGGACTCGGTGGCCAAGGCCCGCGAGGCCCTGCCCGGCCGGATCGACTTGCTGATCACCGATGTGGAGCAGCGCGACGGCTCCGGGGCGGTGCTGGCGGCGGATCTCCAGAAGATCGATCCGAGGCTCCGGATTCTGATTCTGACCAGGCACGATGTGGCCTCGCTGATCGCTTCGAGCCGACGCCACCTGCGTCGGCCTTGGGCCAGCGTTTCGAAACTGAGCAACATTGGACGCGAGGGCCTGATCGAAATGGTCCGCCGGGTGGCCTTCGACGTGCCGCAGCCGAGCCAGCCGAACGTCCGCGGCCGCGATCCCTTCGCCGGTCTGACCGGCCAGCAGATGGCCGTCCTCAGGCTGATCGCGGACGGCTACACCAACGCCCAAGTGGCCGACCAGTTGGGCCTGTCGCGGCGGACGGTCGAGAACCACCTGCTGGCGATCTACCGGGCGCTGGGCATCTCCGACGACGAGGTCAACCCGCGGGTGGCGGCGGCGCTGTTGCTGCTCTCGAAGACGCTCGACTTGTGAGCGGCGGTTTCGGCCGCTACGCGCCGTCGCCGTCGAGCGACCTGCACCTGGGCAATCTGCGCACGGCGGTGGTGGCCCATCTGGCGGCCCGCCGCGACGGGCTCGGCTTCCGGTTGCGCCTGGAGGACTTGGATGATCGCTGTCGTCCCGAGTTCGCCCGCCGCCAACTGGCCGACCTGACGGCGCTCGGCCTGACCTGGGACGGGCCGGTATTGCGCCAATCGGAGCGACCGGACGTTTACGACGCCGCCGTGGCCGAGCTGGCCGGGCGGGGCCTGGTCTACGAGTGCTACTGCTCGCGCCGCGACATCTTGGAGGCGCCGCGCGCCCCGCACCACCCGCCCGGGGCCTATCCCGGCGCCTGCCGCCGCCTCAGCGCCGCCGAGCGCTCGCGCCGCCGCCTGACCAAGGCGCCGGCTGTCCGGCTGCGGGCCGAGGTCGCCCAGTTCGGCGTGGTCGATCGCCTGGCCGGCCCCAGCCTCCAACCGGTCGATGATTTCATCTTGCGCCGGGCGGACGGCCTGGCCGCGTACAACCTGGCGGTGGTGGTGGACGATGCCGCCCAGGGAGTCACGCAGGTCACCCGCGGCGACGATCTGCTGACGTCGTCCGGCCGCCAGAGCTACCTGGCCTCGTTGCTGGGACTGGCGCCGGTCAGCTACCTCCATCTGCCGCTGGTCTACAACGCCGCCGGGCGGCGGTTGTCGAAGCGGGACTCGGCCCTGGCCGGACCGGCCTTGTTCGAGCGCCTGGGCGGGCCGTCCGGCGTCCTGGCGGCGATCGCGCGGTCGATCGGCCTGGACGCGCCGGGCGGCCCGGACATCCGCGCCCAAATGAACGCCCTGCTGGAACGGTTTGACTTGGCGGCGCTGGAGATTGGAGCCTGGACGGTATGAGGCGGCGGATCGTCTGGTGGGGCCTGTACGGGGTTTTCCTGGCCGCCCCGGCCCTGTTCTGGGGCCTGGCGACGGCCCGCGCCGACTATTCGTTCGGGCCGCATGAGGCCACCTACGAGGTCACCTTGGACTCGCGCCTGACGGTCGACCTGGGGCCGCTCGGCTCGGCGGTGGCGCCCAGCCGGATGCTGGGGCCGCTCGGGTTCCTCGGCGGCCGGGTCGTGGTCGGCCCCATCCCGGCCGACCTGACCAGCCCGGAAGTGCCGGCCGCCGCGCTGGCCCAAGACCTGGCCGAATACGGCGAGGCCTACCTGGGGATCGAGCAGACCGTCCGGCAGGCCGTCGCCGAATTGGCGGCCGACGCCTTGATCAGGGCCGGGGTGGCCTGGGGCGGGGCCCTCGCGGCCACGGCCCTGGCGGGGCTGGCGCTGGGGCGGGCCCGGCGGACGCAGTGGACGATGTGGGCGCGCCGGCG
>JAIROU010000242.1 GCA_031257375.1 Bifidobacteriaceae bacterium | reverse complement strand
GATGCCGAACTCCCCCGGGCACCTGGCCCCGGCCCGCGCACCTCGGTGCCTAACCGGCAACACGCGCCCCGCCGTCCCCCGCTCAGTGCCCAATTGCGGCTTTGATGCCGATCTGCCCCGGGCACCAGGCCCCGGGCGGGGCAGATCGCCGACAAACCCGCAATTCGCGCGGCCAGGCCCGGCCGGCGCGTCGCCGCACCGGTTCGAGCGGGTTGACCGTCGCGCGGACGGCATCGCGACTTGGCGCCGTGTCAGGGCCGAAGGTGGTGCCCGCCGTGGATCACATGCGCGCTGAAAGCGGCGCCGGGATAGATCGCCACCGTGGTCCCCGAAGCCTCGGCCGGCGGCCCCGACAGCTGCTCGACCGTGCCGTCGGGGAACAGTAGTAGGTGTAGGGGCTCACGAAGTCGCCCTCTTGGGCCGCCTGGCGGCCGAGCGCGAAGGCGAACTGCGCGAAACGCGCCGCCGCCCGCCCCCAGCCGTCCCGAACCACCTGGTAGATCAGGGCGGTCGAACGCGGCAGGCTGAAGATCAACCCGTGCGGCGCCGGGCCGGTAACGCCCGGGACCAAGGCGCCCCAGTTGGCGGCCTTCGAGGCGATGAACAGCGAGTCGCCGGCGATCTCCCAGATGCCGCCCTCGTCGTCCAAGGCGGCGTGTTCCTCGAACGGCTCCGCGTCGGTGTTGGCCTGGCCGCGGCCGAACAGTTCGGCCGTCGGCAGGGCCAGGCGCCCGGCCATGTCGGCGTCCACTTTGACGACCGTCTCCGGGTAGTCGACGCACAGGATTTGGCCGACCAGCGGGAACGTCCGCCGCGCGTAGGGGTACGGGTCCAGGCCGCCGTGCATCGAGGAGATCAGCCGGGTGCGAACGTGTCGGCGCAGCTCGTCGGCGCTCATGGCGGTCGGCTCGGTCCTAAGGGGGGCGGCCAGGGTCATGACCGCCCAACGCTCCGCCAGGCCCCGCCACTGGGCGCGGTCGGCCTGCCCCGCCACTTGGTACAACGAGCGCAAGCCGAAACGGGTTCCGTCGGCCAGCTCCACCACGTCCTGCTCGCCGTCGTGGCCGAGGCGCGCGGGCAGCCCGTGGTCGGCAAGCGCCTCGAGAACCGCTTGCCCGATGCCGTCGCCCCGGTTCGCGTCATCCACCGACCCAGCCGGCCGGCAAGGCCCAGAGGGTGATCGCCAACCAAAGCAGGTGCCTGGGTTCCGGCAAGAGCGGCGGCACGGCGGCGGAACGCTTCAAGGAACTGGACGACCTTTTCGAAGGCGGTGCCAGCAGCCTGAAGGCCAAGCACGGCATCGGCGACGCTCAAATCCTGGCTTGGGCGAAGCACGGGATGGACCCCGCCCAGATGAAAAACGTGCTCGACGGTGCCGCCGGGATCTCCACCGCGGCCAGGAGGTTTGACGCGGAGAAGGCCGCCGAGCAGTGGTGGCGGGGCAGGCTGGCCCGGCCGTTGAAGCAGCGCCTCGACAAGATTCCAGCGGGAGGGGGTTCGCGCAGCCACTGGATCTACGACGTCATCGGCAACGCCAAGGATGGGGCTGGCGGGTCCGGGGTCGCGTTCGAGTTGAGGATCGGCCGGGTGCGCAATGCCACCAAACGCGCGGCGGCCCAGGTGGAGGCGGACCGCGCGCTGATGAGGGAACTCGCGGCCAATCCTGGGAACGCGATCGATGCGCGTGGGTTCAGGCGCAGATAGAGTGGGTGTTCTTCGCTCGTTCGGGCCGCGATGGGGTGGTCGGCCCGGAGCCGGCCTTGCTGAAGTTGCTTAACGAGGAGCCGAGGATCCCGTATCGGATCGTGTTGCAGCCTGGACGGCCCGGCCGGACTTGGGCGGATTAGTTGGGAGGGGTTGGGATGGCGTCGGATCTCATGCGTCGGTGGGGGCGCGGGCAGTGGGCGGAGTTTTGGGAGGAGCAGGACCGGGAGTTTTTTGAGTGGGTGGCGGGGCGCGAGTTGGCGGCGGCGTCGCACAGGCGGGTGTTGGAGGTGATGACAGCCCGCGCGGGCGGCCCGGGGCTGGATTTCAGCGTCGAGTCGCTGGGGCGGCTGGGGCATTGGTATTTGGGGTTGGCGAAGGAGGATTACAACGGCGAGCGGTGGCTTGGGTTTGTGGAGTTCAAGGAGCCGCCGCCGCGCGACTACGTGGTGGTCAGCCAGAAGTACCCGACCAGGGAGTTGTCGAAGACTCTGGCGGCGATTAGGTTCGCGTTGGTGTGGTATTGCGAGGAGGTGGAGCGCCGGCTGGTCCCGGAGGCTCGCCTGGTGTGTTGGCGGGGGCACCACACCGACGACCACCACAACGGGCAAAGGGGGTTGGACGTGGGGAAGCCCAACCGGCCCTGCTACCCCGGCGCTAGCGTCGGCATGGTCCTGGGAGACGGGTACAAGTATTTCTTCAACCCGGAGGCGGTTCCTGGCCACCGAAGGCCCAGGCCGGAGGCGATGGCCGATTGGGTGGTGCGGGATTTGTTGGCGCGGCGCGAGGCGGTGGAGCGGAACGGGTCGCTGGTGTGGCAGGTGGCGCCGACCGGGCCGCGGGCTTTTGAGGGGCGCACGCCGATGAAGCGGATCCCGGTGCGGCTGTTCGACGCCTATATGAACGGCGAGGTGGGCGTGCCGAAGGTGTATCGCGGCCCGGAGCCCCCGGAGGACCTGGACCCGCAGGTCGGGATGGGCTGACTCGGGCGGATCTGGCGGGCGCCGAACCGGTCCCCGAGGCCCGGGCTCCAAACACGCTCGCAAGTCGGGCCAATCCGGCGGCTGCAGAGCTTCAGTGTCGGAGGCGGGCTTTAGAATTGTGCCTCGTGATGCGAACCATCGACTTGCGCGGGTGGGCGGGGCTGACGCGGGCGGAGTTGGCGGAGGCGCTGCCGCGGGCCGAGTTGAACGTCGAGGCCGCGGTCGTCCAGGTCAGGCCGTTGCTGGAGGACATCGCCCGGCGCGGCCGGGTCGCCCTGGAGGAGCAGGCGGCCCGGTTCGGCGGGGTTGTCCCGCCCAGCCCGCGCGGCCACGCCGAGTTGGCGACGGCG
>JAIROU010000087.1 GCA_031257375.1 Bifidobacteriaceae bacterium | reverse complement strand
GCGCCCCGAAGCCGTCGCGGAGCCCCAGCCGGACCCACCGCCCCGGCTGTCTCGCGCCGGATGGCTGTCGGCGCCGGCGGCAGCGGTCAATTCCCGCGACCTGGGCGAGCGCCCGCCGGCATCGGCGACCTCCGGTCCGAACTGACCGCCGAACGACATTTCCGCGTTCGGCGGTCAGTTTGGAACGACCGACGATCTCCGAAAGCCGCCGACGGCGCCCCAGCCGGACCCGGGACCCCGGGCAAACCCGCGCCGGATGGCTGGCCGGGCCGGCGGCGGGCCGCCCAAACTGGCCGCCGAACGACAAATCGACAAGTCGGCGTTGCCGGCTGCGTCCCTCGGCAGACGGCGCCAAAGACGGCGGCTGGCGGAGAACTCGAGCTGGCGCGGCCTGCGGCATTGATGTGGTTTTGAGAGCTTAGGGGCCGCCGAATTGGTCAAGGCCGCCGGCGGGGCGGTCGGGTGGTTCTGGCGCACCCGGTCCGGGCGGGACCTGGTGTAATGGATTGCATGACCAGCGCCGCAAACCAAGACGTGCTGTTCGACCCGGACGCGCCCGGCTGGCGCCCGGTCAGCCCCCGGCTGATCACTGTTCGCCGGATCGTGATCGCCATCTGGTTCGGCCTGCCGGTGGCGGGCGGGCTGATCTGCTGGGCGATCTTCCGGCATTGGTGGATCCTGATCCCGACCGGCGTCTGGGCGGCGGTCGGGATCTGGGCGGCGTGGCTGGTCGGCCGCCTGGTGCGGGCCATCGGCTACCTCGAGCGGGCCGACGACCTGCTGATACGCAAAGGCGTGCTGATGCGCGAGTTGAAGGTGGTGCCTTACGGCCGCCTGCAGTACCTCGACGTCACCGCCGGGCCGTTGGCCCGCGCCTTCGGCCTGGCCGAACTGGACCTCAAGACCGCCGCCGGGTCGCTCGACGCCTCGCTGCCCGGCCTGGAGGCGGACGAGGCCGCGCGCCTGCGCGACCGCCTCTCCGAACTCGGCAACGCCCGGATGGCGGGCCTGTGAGCCGGGCGGCCCGGCGCGGCCGCGCACCGCGCCGGTCAACGGTCGATCCGGCGCCACGGGCCGCCGCAGGCCCGGGCCCGGGCTCGGGCCGGGCGCACGGCCGGCCCGGCGCCGGGTCCGGCGCGGTTTGGCACCGCCTGCATCCGGCGACGCCGTACTTGAAAAGCTGGGCCGTGATCGCCGCCCTGGTCGGAGCGGTGATCTTCCAGCTGACCGACGAGCTGGACTCGATCGTGGAGTTCGCCCGCGAGGTCGGCTGGCGCTGGCTGGTCCTGGGCCTGTTCGCGCTGCTGCTAATGGTGTTCCTGCTGGCCCTGGCGTCCTGGTGGCGGACCCGCTGGCGAATCGGGCCGGCGACCCTGGAACTGGCCGCCGGCCTGGTCTTCCGCGCCCGGCGAACCGTTCGGCTCGACCGGATCGAGGCCGTCGACGTCATCCGGCCGCTGGTGCCCCGCCTGTTCGGGCTGGTCAAACTGAAGATCGAATCGGCCGGCGGCGGCGATTCGGCGGTCGAGTTGGGTTACTTGAAGGCGTCCGATGCCGAGCGGTGGCGTCAGGTAGTCTTGGCCGCCGCCGCTCAGGCCCGGCAAGCGGAAGACTCCAGCGCCGACGGCCCCGGATCGGGCGGCCCCGCCTCGGGCGACGGCCCGGCCGGCGGACCAGGCTTCGGGCCCGCTGAGACCGAAGGGGCCTCGGCGGCATCGGGCGAGGCGGCCTTGACCGGGGCGAGCGCGACCGACCGCGAAACCGGGATGGGCGGCACGGCATCGGGGGAGGGGGCGCTCGCCGGGGCGAGCGCGGGTGACGGGCGGGCTGGAGCTGCCGCGGCGGCATCGGGCAGCGGGAGGCCACACTGGAGCGGCGGCGCCGGACCTGATGGCGCCGCGCCGCCCAGCCGGGCCGTCGGCTGGTCGGCGGGGCCGCCCAAGTCGGCCGAGACGCAGATCGGGGAGTTGCTGGGCGATTCCGACGCGGCCGCGCCGGAGTTGTTCGCGGTGCCGACCAAGCGGGTGGTGGTGTCGTTGGCGGTGTCGCCCTGGACGTGGTTGACGGTGTTGACGGCCGTCGCCGGCCTGGTCTTGGTGGTCGCGGGCGTGCAAAGTGCCTTGGCGACCTTGCCCGCGGTGCTCGGGTTGGGCGGGGTGGTCTGGAACCGATTGGTGTCCGATTTCGGCTTCAGCGCCAAGTTGACCGGGCGCGGGCTGACCCTCAGCCACGGCCTGACCACGCGCGTGTCGCAGACCGTCGCGCCCGGCCGGGTGGTCGCCCTGGGGGTCCACCAAGGCCCGATCTGGCGGCGTTTTGGCTGGTGGCGGGCCACTATGAACGTGGCCGGGTACGGCGACGACGAGCAACAGACCGTCCTGATGCCGATCGGGGACGCCGACACCGTCCGCCGGGCCGTCTGGGCGGTGGCCCCGGAACTGGCCCAGCCGGGCGCCTGGGAACTGGTGCTCGGCGCCATGGACGGCCTGGGACCGACCCCCGGGTTCACCGGCGCGCCCCGCCGCGCGCGCCTGTTCGACCCCCTGGCCTGGCGGCGGACCGCCTTCGCGACCACCGATGAGATGGTCATCCTGCGGACCGGCGGGTTGGTCCGCGAGGTCGCCATGGTCCCGCACGGGCGCATCCAGGGGATCGAGTTGCATTGCGGCCCTTTCGACCGCCGCCGCGATCTGGCCTCGGTGATCATCCACTCCCCCGACGGGCCGGTCAGCGCCCGCGTCCACCACCTTGCCAGGGCCGACGCTCTAGCCCTGGTCCGGGGCGAATCCGAGCGCCTCGGCCAGTCGATGAGCGCCGCCCTGGCGGCCCGCGCCGGTGGGGGCGAGCGGACTAGCGGCATCGAGCAAGTCGGCGGCACAAGGCCATCCGCGTGATCGCGGCCGTCGTCGACACCGTCGCGGCCTACCAGCGTCCCGGGTTTGGTGGGGCTGGGCGGGCGGCATCGGGTAAAGGTTTTGTGGGGGGGGGCGGCCTTGGGTTACAGGTGTTCGAAGATGATATTGGTTTCGGTGGAGCCGACCTCGGGGTAGCTGGATAGCGGGTCGATCACGAAGTCGCGCAGGGCGACGGTGTCCGCGACGGCGACGTGGATCAGGAAGTCGTTGGTGCCGCCGACGAAGAACATTTCGGTGACCTCGGGCCGGGCGCTCAGGGCCTTGGTGAACTCGATCAGCTTGTGGCGGGCGCCGCCGCGCAGGCGGACCGAGATCATGGCCTGGATCGTCCGGCCGAAGGCGGCTTGGTTGACCTCGGCGTGGTAGCCGCGGATCACACCGGCCCGCTCCATCGCCCGGATGCGGCCCAGGCAGGTTGACGGGGCGATGCCGACCTGGTGCGCGATGGCGGCGTTGGGGGTTCTGGCGTCATCTTGCAAGATGGACAGGATTTGGCGGTCCACTTCGGCCAGGGGGAAGCGAAGATCCTTCGCGCGGGGGCTGCGGCTTCCAGCCCGGTTCGGCGCTTTCTTCGGCATTGGTGACTCCAATCGAATAATCTTCCACAAGTCTACAGCTGCGGCACCTGATAGAGCAGAATTGGGGCGCATAGCCGCACAGCTTGTCGCCTTAAGGAGCGCGCCATGGGTCGAAAAGTTGGAGTCCCCACCGAGATCAAGGACAACGAGAATCGCGTCGCGATCACACCGGACGGCGTGGTCGAACTGGCGCACCACGGCCACGAGGTTTTGGTGCAGGAGGGCGCGGGCCGGGGCTCGCGCTTCTCGGACGAGGAGTACGCCGCCGCCGGCGCCGTCATATTGGAGACCGCCGCAGAGGTCTACCAGGCCGCCGATTTGATCGTCAAGGTCAAGGAGCCGATCGCGGCCGAGTACGGCCTGTACCGCGAGGGCCAGGAGTTGTTCACCTATCTGCACCTGGCCGCCGACCGGCCGCTGACCGAGTTCCTGCTCGACCAGAAGATCGACTCGATCGGCTACGAAGTCGTCCAGACGGCCGACGGCCAGCTGCCGCTGCTCACCCCCATGAGCGAGGTCGCCGGGCGCATGTCGGTGCAGGCGGCGGCCCACCACCTGGAAAGCCCGCGCGGCGGCTCCGGCGTGCTGCTGGGCGGCGTGCCCGGCACCCCGGCCGCCAAAGTGACGATCATCGGCGGCGGCGTCGCCGGGGCCGAGGCCGCCAAGATCGCGCTCGGCATGCGGGCCATCGTCAGGGTGCTGGACATCAACGCCGCCCGCCTGGCCTACCTGGCCGACACCACCGGCGGCCGCCTCGACTTGGTCATCCCGAACAAAGTCCGCCTGGCGCAGTACGTCGCCGAGTCCGACGTGGTGATCGGCGCGGTCCTGGTCCCGGGCGCAAAGGCGCCGAAGCTGGTCACCCGCCAAATGATCGCCTCGATGCGGCCCGGCTCGGTGGTCGTGGACATCGCCATCGACCAGGGCGGCTGCTTCGAGACCAGTCGGCCGACGACCCACGCCGACCCCACCTACGTCGAGGAAGGCGTCATCCACTACTGCGTCGCCAACATTCCCGGAGCGGTCGCCCGCACCAGCACCCTGGCCCTGACCTCCGCCACCCTGCCCTACCTGCTCCAGGTGGCCGAACAGGGAGTCCGGGGCGCGGCCGCCGCCAACCCGGCGCTGCGGGCGGGCCTGTCGACGGCGGGGGGTAGGCTAGTCAGCGCGCCGGTGGCCGAAGCCCACGGGCTGCGGCTCAGCGAGGTCTCCGAAGCCCTCTAGCGCCCCACCGCCCCACCGCCCCAGCAACAATTGAAACGGAGACACAAATGAATGCCAGCCAGCCGCTCGACCGGGCGCAAGTGCTGTCCGACATGGTTTTTCACCGCGTTCCCGGCACGGCGGCGGCGCTCATCCGCGACGGCGAAGTGGTTTTCCTGGAATGCTACGGCCACCGCGACCTGAAGAAGACCGCGCCGATCACCGAGAAGACCCTGTTCGGCATCGCGTCGAATTCCAAATCCTTCACCTCCGCCCTCATCGCCGCCTTGGTGGACGAGGGCAAACTCGAATACGACCGGCCGGTCAAGGAATACGTGCCGGAATTCAAGATGATGGACCCCGTGGCGACTCAAGGCGTCACCTTGCGTGACATGCTCTGCCACCGCACCGGCCTCGCCCCGCATGACGGCCTGTGGATAGGCGACAGCTACGGCCGCGCCGAACTGCTGCGGCGCCTGGCCTATTTGGAGCCGTCCGCCCCGTTCAGGCAGGGCTTCGCCTACAACAACACGGTTTACACGTTGGCCGGGCATGTGGCGGAGCGTGTCACCGGCCTCAGTTGGGACGACCTTATCCGCGAGAGGTTCTTCGGGCCGCTCGGGTTCGAAGACAGCACCACTTCGATCAAAGATTTCGGCCCGGACACCGATTACGCTCTCCCGCATTACTTGCCGGAAGGCCAGGACGATGCCGTCGAGTTGCCTATGCGCAACGTCGACATAGGAGCGCCTTGCGCCGGCATCAACGCTTCGGTCCGGGACTTGGCGCGGTGGGTCGTTTTCCAGATGGGCGATGGCGCGCCCGGCGGCCAGCGGATAATCTCGACGGCCAACCTGAACGCGATGCACAACCCCGGCATGGTCATGGGCGAGGGCCTGCCGTGGGATATGCCGTGGCTGCCCGACCGCATCTATTACGGCCTGGGCTGGTTCAACGACTATTACCGCGGCCATCGGCACGTCTGGCACGCGGGCGAGATCAACGGCTACAACACCTTCATGGGCTTCCTGCCCAAGGCCGGCGTCGGTTACGCACTGCTGACAAACCGGCACAAGCCCAACACCCCGTTCTGCCTGGCGCAGATTTACACCATGCTCGACCGGGCCTTGGCGTTGGAGCCCTTTGACTGGTCGGGAGCGATGCGGCGGGCGGCCCGCAGCCCGGTCGACGGGGCTTTCCATTTCCCCCACACTTTTGATTTGCTGGCGAAGGCCCCGGTCGCGGACGCGCCGCTGTCGCACGCCCCCGCCGACTACGCCGGGACGTACGTCAGCCAAGGCTACGGCGATTTGGTCTTCACCCACAATGATGGGACCTTCACCGCCGAATGGCGGGCCGAGGAGTTCGCCGCCGAGCACTACCACTACGACACGTTCAAAGTCTTGCGGGTGTTGGAGGACGTGAACTGGTGGTCCCTGCCGCTCGAGTTTGTGACCGACCCGTACACGGGAGAGGTGAGCAAGGCCTTGTTCAAGCTTGAGCCGACGGTCAGCCCCATAGAGTTCGTCAAGGAATAGTTTTGCCCAATTTCTCTTACCCAGGGAGGCGCGATTGACATGGACCTATTGCTCGCAGGCACTATCTGCATCGGGATAGTCGCCTTTGGCGAACTCATATCCTATGTGACGAAGGCGGTGTTGCCCTCGCTGTCGGTCAGCCTCATTGTCTATCTGCTCTTGGTGTGGGCGGGCATGCCCAAGGTGTTTCCGGACGAGTCCGGGATCAGCGCGCTCGGCACTCTGCTGATGACCATGCTGATCGTGGACATCGGGGCGTCGGTTTCGCCCAGGGACTATGTGAAAAACTGGCGGAGCGTGCTGGTCGCCCTCGGCGGTGTGATCGGCGGGGCGGTCTTGACAATCGGCGTGGGCGGCCTGATCTTCGGCTTCGGCAAGATCCTGACCGGCGCGGGGGCGGCTTTGGGCGGCGGGGCGATGGCCGGAATCGTGGCCGTTCAGTGGCTGCAGGACGGCGGGTTCGCGGTCCTGGTGGTCTTGCCGCTCTTGATGATCAGCGCCGTGGACCCGCTCGGGCAGCCGATAGCGACGCAGGTGCTGCGCCGCTATGTGAAGAAGCTGACCGGTTCTGACGCCTATCTGTCTGACAAGCTCCAGACCGCGGTCGAGGACCCGAAACTCACCAAAGACGGCGTCGCTTACGGGTCGCCTGACAACCCGAGTCCGTTCATCAGGAACTTCATACCCAAGAGCATGGAGACCGAGGGGGTGCTGCTCTTCGAACTCGCCATCTTGTCGCTGGCGGCCGGCTGGCTCGAGGGCGTGACCGGCATCTCCAGCATGCTGATCGCCTTCATCTTTGGGATTCTGGGCTGCACGTTCGGCTTCCTGAGGATGAACGTGCTGGAGAACGCGAAGTCCTACGGCCTGCTGATGACGTTGTTCATCGCCTTCTTGTTCCCGGGCATGAATGACGTCACCCCGCAGCTCCTGCTTTCCGGCCTCGCGCCGATGCTGGCCATAGTCATACTCTCGGCCGTTGGCCTGGGGCTGGGCGCGGGCATCGTCGGCAAACTCATGAAATACAACGCGACCATGTCGGCCGCCTGCGGCATAGCGATCATGTTCTTGTTCCCCGGCGCCCTGCTGATACCGCGCGGTCTGGCCAGTCGGCTCAGCCGGAACGACGAAGAACGGAAATACCTGTTCGACAAGATCATGCCGACAATGTTCATCGTGGTGAACGCCGGTCTGGTGTTCGGGCTGATGCTGACACTGTTGGTGTTCCTGCCGATCGCGATCGGGATTCTGTGACGGGCGTGGGTAGCGTAGGCAGACGTTGATCGGTTTGACTTTGCGCGAACTGCGCCAGGCCGAGTTCTGGCGCCCCGTCGCGGCCGTCGAGTGGCACGCGGCGGCGGTGGCCGAATCAGGGCCGGCGCCGCCGGGTGGGGGCGTTCCAGTCGACTTGGTAGCCGGCCGGGATGATGCGGGCCGGGTTGATGTGGGGGTGGGTCAGGAAGTAGTGGCGCTTGATGTGGTCGAACTTGGTGGTGTTGGCGAAGGCCGGTTGCTGGTGGAGGAAGCGGGTGTAGTCCCACAGGTTCGGGTAGTCGACCAGGCGGCGCAGGTTGGTCTTGAAATGGGTGGCGTAGACGGCGTCGAGCCTTGCCAGGGTGGGGTATAGGCGCACGTCGGCCTCGGTCAGATGGTCGCCCAGCAGGTAGATCCTGTCGGCCAGCCGCGCCTCCAACCAGTCCAGGGACTCGAACAAGGCGCCGACCGCCTGATCGTAGGCCGCCTGGGAGCGGGCGAAGCCGCAGCGGTAGACGCCGTTGTTGACGGTGTCGTAGACGCGGGCGTTCAACTGGTCGATCTGGGGGCGCGCCGCCTCCGGGTAGAGGTCCAGGCCGGGATTGGCGGCCCAGTCGTTGAACTGCGAGCCCAGGTCGAGCGAGATGTCCGGGAAATTGTTCGACACGATCCGCCTGGCCTGGGTGTCCCAGAGCACCGGCACCGAAATGTGTCCCGGATAGCCCGGCTCGGTCGCGTCATAGGCCTGCCGGAGCAAGGTGAAACCGTTGTACGGGTCGCCGGTCAGGTCCGGCCCGGCGCGGAAGGCCCAGCCGCGCCCGTCGCGCACGGGGTCGACCGCCGCCAGTCCGATGGCCTGCGACAGCCCTTTCAGTTCCCTCACGATCAGTTGGCGTTGCGCCCAGGGACAGGCGTAGGAGGCGTAGATGACGTACCGCCCGGCGGCGGGCGGGAACTCGCCCCCCGGTTCGATGCGCCCGCGGAAGGGGTAGGCCGCGCGCCTGAAGGAGCCGTCGTCCCGGTCACCGCCGACGGCCGGTTCCTTGGCCCAGCCGCCGGAGTCCCCGAAACGCTCGAAATCGACCGGGCTGGCGAACGGCGGGGGCGCCATCAGACGAACTGCCAGTGGTCGGCGGTGCCCCCGGCGCCGGGGCCGGAGTAGAGGGGCGAGCCGGTCAGGTGGGACCGGTCGACCGGCTCGGACCAGTGGGCCAGGATCTCGGCCGGCGGGCGGAGCTTGTAATCCGGGGCCGAGAAGCCCCGGCCGGGCAAATACTCGCCGCTGGGACCTGGACCCCAACCGAGGAAGTAGCGCTCGGCATCGTCGGTGAAGCCCTGCTGGAACAGGTCGCGGGCGTAATCCCACAAATGCGGGTAGTCCCAAATCTGCTTGGTGGCCGCCTCCCCGAACTGGACCGCCAAGGCCGGGCGGTAGGAGCGCTCGAAGCTGGACAGGGTCTGGAACAGGCGTACGTCCGAATCGGTCAGGCGCGGGCCGAACAGGTAGCGCCGCGAGGCCAGGCGGAAGTCGAGGTCGCCCAGCCGGGCGTAGTAGACGTCGAAGGCGGCGCGGGCGGCGGCCTGGTTGCGGGCGAAGATGACCTTGTAGGTGCCGTTGTTGACGTCATCGAAGATCTGCTGGTTGAGCAGGTCGATGGCGCCGCGCAAGTCCGCCGGGTAGAGGTCCGGGGCGCCCGGTTTGTGGTGGTCGGCCCAGGCGACCTCCCAATCGTGGGGCAGGACGTGGTAGTCGTTCGAGACCACCAGGCCGGTCTGCCCGTCGATCACGGTCGGAGAGGTCCCGCGCCCCTCGAAGGTCGGGTCGGTGCGGCGGTAGAAGTCGTTCAGGTGGTCCGTGCCGAAGCGTTCGCGGATGTCGTTGTCGGCCGCGGCGATCACCCAGCCGCCCTCGTCTTTGCCGGTCAGATGGTAGAACGGCACCGCTTCGTCGAGTCCAAGCAGCCGCAGCACGATGTGTTGGCGCCGCGCCCAGCCGCAGCCCAGCGAGCCGAGGATGAAGTAGCGGCCCGGCTCGACCGGCGCTTGGTCCGGGCCCGGCCCGAAGCGCTTGGAGAACCAGTTCCGCTGGCGCAGAAAGGTTCCGTCGCCGGTGTGCTCGGAGGTCAGCTGCCGCGCCAGCGGCTCGACGAAGGGACGGTTTTGGAGGTTTTGCTCCAGATTGGAGGTTATGGTCATGTCGGTTTCCTTTGGTCCGGGGCTTGGTCCGGGGCTTGGTCCGGGGTTCGATTGGGCGATTTGTCCGATGCCGCGCCGTCGCGTTGGCCGCGTCGGTTGCGGCGCCGGTCGCGGCTCAGGCGAAGGTCCAGCGCTCGTAGGAGCCGCCGCCGCCCGGGCCGGAGTAGTACGGCGAGCCCGTCAGGTGCTCGCGCCCGTGCGGTCGCAACCACGCGGCCAAGGCCTCGTCGCCCGGTGGGAGGTCGGCGGCATCGGAACCCGGGCCTGGCCGGCTCAGGTACTCCCCCGACGGGCCCGGCAACAAGCCCAGGAAATACTGCTCGCGCTCGTCCGCGAAGCCCTGCTGGAACAGGTCGCGGGCGTAGGCCCACAGGTTCGGGAAATCGGCCAGGCGGACAGTTTGGCCCTGGCCGAAGATGCGCGCGATCCCGACGCGGTAGCCCCGGTCGTAGCTGCTCAAGGTCTGGAACAGCCGGACGTCCGAGTCGGTGATGTCCGGCCCGAACAGGTAGCGCCGCGAGGCCAGCCGGAACTCATAATCGGTCAGGCGGGCCTCGAAGACCGCTTTTGCGGCTGCGGCCGCCGCCCGGTTGGTGGCGAAAATCTGTTTGTACGTGCCATTGTTCACATCATCGAAGATCTGCTGGTTCAGCAGGTCGATCTCCTGCCGCAAGGGCTCCGGGTAGAGGTCGGGGGCGTCCGGCCGGTGGTGGGGCGCCCAGGCGGTCTCCCACTCGTAGCTGAGCAGGTGGTAATTGTTGGTCACGACCAATCCGGTCTTGGTGTCGATGACGGTGGGCGAAGTCCCCCGGCCCTGGAAATTGGGGTCGGTGCGGCGGTAGAAGTCGTTCAGCCGGTTGGTGCCGAAATCCTGGCGCAAGCTGTTGCCGTGGTCAGCGATCACCCAGCCGTCCTGGTCGCGGCCGGTCAGGAGGGCGAATGGCACCGCCTCGGTCAGGCCCAGGAGCCGCAGCACGATCTGCTGGCGGCGGTTCCAGCCGCAGCCGGTGCTGCCGGCCAGCACATACCGGCCCGGCTCGACCGGGAACTGGGAGTCTGGCCCGCCGAAGTGGGCGGTGAACCAGTTGCGCTGGCGGCGGAAGGCGCCGTCCTCGGTCTGCTCGGTGGTGGTCTCGGGGAACTGCGCCTGGTCCACTCCCAGGGGCTTGGCTTTGAGGTCCTGCTCTAGTTCGGCTGTCAGGGTGGCCATGGGGTCTCCATCTCTATTGCGGGATTGGCGGGATTGGCGGGATTGCGGGATTGCGGGGTTTTGGGGTGTTGGGGTGTTGGGCGCGGGCCTTCGGCGGCGGCGCTTTTGGCCTGTTCTGCCGACCGGCTGTCTGGTCGGCCTCCTTCGGCTGGCTCCTGGCCGGCCGACTCGGCCGAACGCTCACCCGGGCATTCGGCCATGGGGAGTCGCGGCCGGGCGAGACCCGCCCGGGCGCGGCCGAATGGTCACACGCTGGGCGGACTGCGCTCTGGGGGCCACCCGACGAGGCTCCCAGGCTCTGACCAAACCTGTCAACACATGTAAAGCCGGCCCGCCACACACGTCCCGCCCGCCTGCGGCCCCGCCTCCGCCCCCGCGCGCGGATTCACGCCAGGACTGACAAGTCCCGGAAGTCGAACACATCGACCGGCAGGCCGTGGGGCCGCAAGGCGGCCCAGTGGCGGTCGCCGGTCAGGACCGGCAGGCCCGTCTCCCAGGCGTGGGCCAGGCAAGTCATGTCGGCCAGCGAGAGCGACTTGGCTCGGTCACCGGCGCGGCCGGCCGCGCGGCTGTCAGCGTCGATTTCCTTCAGCCGGGGGTATCGCCGCGCCGCCGCCAGGCCCACGCTCTCGACTAGAACGCCCAGGGTGGCGCGGAACACGTGCTCAGTTTCTGCCAGGTCATTTGAACCTGAAGCCGAACAGTCCTCCGTTTTCGCCGAAGTCGGTTAGCGCTGGCTGAACGACGTAGTCGCGCCGGTCGAAGGCCACAGTCTCAGCGGCGGCAAGTCGATCCGAGTTAAGAGTGACGATGTACTGGAAACCGTGCGCATCCGCAAGTCGAGCGCCAATGTTAAGGCAAGAGGCCATCTGGCGATCATCCATCGAGTCGAACAAGAAGCTGTCATGGACCAGAATCCGGGGAGCGCGACCGGCCTTCAGCGCCATCACCAGGCAAACGATGTCCAGCAAGAAGGTCTTGACCTCCAGGATGCCGGTGGACGCATCACCGTCAATCTTCGGAACGACCTTGAGGACCCCTTCGCTAGTCGCCTCGACAAGCAAAGACGCGCCTCGGTCTGTGTAGATTTCTTGCCCAAGCTCTGTGAACAGTGAGATTGCCTCATCCAGCGGGACAGCGCGCTCAGCCATCTCAGTCCTCAAGCTCCCCTCGGCCGCAGTCTTCATGGACCGCAGGCGCAGGCCGGTGTCATTCACCGACTGCGCCAACTGAAGCCGCCCATCAAGATCCGCCACGAGAGCGTCCACCTCGGTCAATTCACGCTGTGCGTCACGGAAGGTCTCCAGGGCCATCGATTGATTCAGGATGCTCATCACCGCAGAGCGCTGACCGTCGAGGTTCGTTCGCTCCGCCACGATGGCGTCAAGACGCCGTGTCACTGTGGCAAGTTCTGACTCGAGGAACATTCGCCGGTTCCGGATAACCGAGGCGTGGAAACTGGCGACTTCATCGAACCGCCTCGCCACCGCGCCGGGCAATACCAGACCCACTTCCTGGTACATCGCCTGGATCAGGTCATCAACGGCGTCTTGAGGGGCCGACAGTTGTTCCGTTCTCGTGGCATCTAGCAGGTCGCGTTTGCGCTGTTCGAGGGCAAGTGCCTCATCGTTTAGGTCCCTGATTGCCGCTGACAACCGGTCGGCCTCCGCTTGATGCTGTGCGTAGAGGTCATCGATCTGGAAACCCCGCAGGTTTTCTGCGAGGCGGGCTTGACGTTTACGGGCCTGCGCCAATTGCGCTCGCAGTTCCGGTTCGTTCAAGCTCACCGAAGGCAGGGCGCCCTCGTTGATGGCTGTGCTCAGCGCCTTGCGGTTGCGCTTCAGAGCGGCGATCTCACCGGCTTTACCGAGTATCTCGGGCGAAAAACCCAACAGGAACCCGATCCGCGCTCCCGTCTCCCACGATGATTCCGCGCTGTAGACCTTCAGCGGGTCAACGAAATATGTCCTGACTAGTTGCCCAAATAGCTGGCCCACGTTCGGGCGCGCGACTCCCGACGGCAAGTGGAAACAGCCACCGAGGTCCTGTTTCCACTCGTCCACGGTGACCGCGGCCCCGTCAACCTTGAGCTTCGTCTGCGGTTTGACGGGACGCTCCACACGGGTTTCGTCGCCGCCGGTGCCACCCAGGGTCAGATCGGCCCAGAACACATGCTCAGACAGCTCTTGAGCCTTAAGCGCGTCATCGATGCTGCCCCCCAGAACGTATCTCAAGATGCGCACGAAGCTGGTCTTCCCCGCGCCGTTCCGGCTGTCTCCAACAGTGGACCGATCAGTCTTGTCCGCAAGCACAATGTTCATGCCGTCGCGGAATGCCAGCGTCTTGAAACGGCGGTCGTTTGAACCAATGCTATGCAGGAACATGGCGTCTCTCTAACTGCCCGGCGCTGTCATAAGACACCACGTTCAGCGCGAACAACATGGTCAACGCCATTGCGAACCAGTCGAAGGTGATCTTGTCGTTGGTGTTCGTTTGGCTCGTCGCCTGTGAGAACCTCTCCCATAAGCCGGAGACGGTGGTCGGGGAGTCAAGGAGGCCGATAACCGCAGCCCCGACCGTCAACAGGGCGCGCCTCGGCGCGATCCCCTTAGTCGGTAGCAGCATCGCCTGCAACACCTCCCTCGAAATCGGCGGGTGGCGCCTCGAAAATGTCGCACGAGTCGAAGAAATAAACGGTCACAGCGTAGACGGCGTTGGCGCGGCGGGTGGACAGGTCAAAATCCGACCCGCCGAGCGCGCCGTACACGGCGCGGACGACCTCTCGAACATCGCTCGTAGACCGCCGGGCTTGTTCATAGATCTTCCGGAAGGTGCGCGCCTTCGCGTCCCGGAGGCCAGGGTCCGCCTGTTCGGCGAACCAGGCGTCAATCCGTTTGGAGAGCAGCCGGCCCTCGTTGAACTCAGCCCTGGTGGTGGCCGGAAGCCTGTTAAAATCCATCTTTGTGGACGGCACCGGGCGGATCGGGTCGAGGTCGTCGATGGCCTCGCGGGCCGCCACCTCCAGCGCCTTGATGAGTTCCACCAGATCAGCCAGCTCAACATTCTGGGCGTGGGGCACACCAGGCATGATCTCATCGAGTTGCTCGGGTGCCAGACGGCTGGCCGCCTTCCACCAAAGGTCGCTGGGCGCCCGCCACAGTTCGAGCACAACAGGGCGGTCGGATTCGGCGCCGTGCCGCTCCTGCAGGACCAGAAGCGCGGCACTGGCCTTAGGCCCAAAAGGGGAGTTTGTGACGAACCGCCAGGTTGTGAAGCCCCGCCAGTTGGCGAAACCACGGGCGAAATCGGAGTTGAGCTTCTCGGTGACTTTCGCTTCGACGCCGGTTGTGGCTCGCTGCCCATAGCACGCGTACAGGATCGTCGCTCCCTCCGCCAGGCCGTCCGCGCCGCCGTCGCCCAAGGAGCCCATCGGGTCTGGATTCACGAAATCTGGGTGGAACCGGCTCAGGACACTGGTCGCGTACACCTCAAAGACCTCACCGGCGGCCCGGCACCGCTCATCATGCTGGGCTCGGTACCAAGCCTTCCACGCTGAGTCGATCATCGCTCCCTCGCCTCCCTCCGTCGCCAGCAATCCTATCCGTGACAAGCCTGCCGGCCCCGTATGGCGGGCGGCGATCCCCGAGCGCGGCCGCCGGGCGTCGGCGCTTGCCTTCAAGCGCTTGAAAGTTTGTAGGCTGTCCTTGCAACCTGACGGACAGGAGCCATCGTGAGAGCCACCATCTTGTACGGACCGGGCGACGTGCGGGTCGAGGACCGCCCTCGGCCCGTCATCGAACAACCCACCGACGCGATCATCCGGGTGGAGGCCGCCTGCGTCTGCGGCTCGGACCTGTGGCCGTATCGCGGGGTCGCGGACTACGGCCCGGCCGCCGCGATGGGCCATGAGTACGTCGGCGTGGTCGAGGCCGTTGGCGACGCGGTCCAGCAGATCAAGCCGGGCGATTTCACGGTCGGCTCGTTCATGGCCTCGGACGGCGCCTGCGAAATCTGCGCCTCCGGCTATCAGTCCCGCTGCGCCGTCGGCCTAAGGGTGCGCGGCGCGCAGGCCGAGTACCTGCGCGTCCCGCTGGCGGACGGAACGCTGGTCGCCACGCCGGGGATGCCCGATGCCGTGCTCGTGCCGTCGCTGTTGACGGCATCGGACGTGCTCGGCACCGGTTGGTTCGCCGCCGCGGCCGCCGAGGTCGGGCCGGGCAAGACGGTCGCCGTGGTCGGGGACGGGGCGGTCGGCCTGCTCGGCGTCCTGGCCGCGGGGCGGTTGGGCGCGGAGCGGATCATCGCCATGAGCCGCAACCCGGCCCGCCAGGCCCTGGCGACGGCTTTCGGCGCGACCGAGATCGTGACCGAGCGGGGTGACGATGCCGTCGCCAGGGTCAAGGAGTTGACCGGCGGCCTGGGCGCGCACAGCGTTATCGAGGCGGTCGGCACTCAGGAGGCGGTCGAGCAGGCGATCCACGCTTGCCGCCCCGGCGGGCACGTCGGGTTTGTCGGACTCGGCCACGAGGTCAAGTTGAACGGCCTGGACTTGTTCTACGCCGGCGTCCACCTGCACGGCGGCCCGGCGCCCGTGCGCCGCTTCCTGCCCGAACTGATCCGCCTGATCTGGGAGCGGGCCATCAACCCCGGATTGGTCTTCGACCTGACCCTGCCGTTGGAGCAAGCGCCCGCGGCCTACAAAGCGATGGACCAGCGCCAGGCCGTCAAAGCCCTGCTGCTGCCCTGACCGACACCGAGTGTTTCGAAACCAGAAAGGACTCCCGATGGAACATGTGACTCTGAGCAACGGCCTGGCCATGCCGATCCTCGGCTATGGGGTTTACCAAATCCCCAGTGGCCCGGACACCGAGAATGGCGTGCGTGAGGCGTTGGAAGTCGGCTACCGGTCCATCGACACGGCCCAGGCATATGGCAACGAGGCCTCGGTCGGCGCCGCCATCGCGGCCAGCGGGATCGACCGGGGCGAGTTGTTCGTCACCACCAAGGTGTGGATCTCGAACTCCGGCCAGGCCAAGGCCGCCCGGTCGATTGACGAGTCGCTGGCCAAGCTCCGCCTGGACTATGTCGACCTGCTGCTGGTCCACCAACCGTTCGGCGACTACTACGGCACCTGGCGGGCGATGGAGCAGGCCTACGGCCAGGGCAAGGTCCGCGCCATCGGGGTGTCGAACTTCTACCCCGACCGCCTCATCGACTTGGTGACGTTCGGCGAGGTCAGGCCGATGATCAACCAAGTCGAGACGCATGTCTTCTTCCAGCAGAGGCAGGGCCGCCGGTACATGGCCAAGTACGGCGTCCAACCCGAATCGTGGGGGCCGCTGGCCGAGGGCCGGGGCGGCATTTTCGACCATCCGGTGTTGAAATCCGTTGGCGGCAAGCACGCCAAGACGCCCGCCCAGGTCGCGCTGCGCTTCTTGATCGAGGCCGGGGTGGTCGTGATCCCGAAGACCACCCACCGCGAACGGATGGTGGAAAACCTCGACGTGTTCGACTTCGCCCTGGACGCCGACGACACCGCCGCCATCGAACAACTCGACTTGGGCAAGAGCCAGTTCTTCCACCACGCCGACCCGGACGCCGCCGAGATGTTCATGGGCCTGGCCCGCTGACCGGTTGACCGGTTGACCGGTTGACCGGTTGACCGCCGACCCCCGAACGTGGGCTAGAATGCCAAGGTTGCTCCGGCGGCATCGGACTTGGTCGTGACCAAGTCGGCGTCGGCGGGCGAATGCGAACATACCCTCCTGCCGCGGAAGGACCGCGGCCGAACTAGACCGAAGGAGGTGGGTAGCTTCATGCGTCCCTACGAGATCATGATCATTTTCGACCCGAACATCGAGGACGTGCAGGTCCAGCCGACGCTGGACCGGTTCTTGAAGATCATCACCGACGCCCAGGGCGCCATCGACGGGATCGACCTGTGGGGCAAGCGGCGGCTCGCCTATGACATCCTCAAACACTCCGAAGGCATCTACGCGGTGATCAACTTCACGGCCGAGTCGGCCGCCGCCCAAGAGCTCGACCGGGTGCTGAACCTGTCCGAATCAGTCCTGCGGACCAAGCTGCTGCGGGCCGAGCCGGCGGCGGTGGCCTGATGGCAGGCGACACCGTCATCACCGTGGTCGGAAACCTGACGGCCGACCCAGACCTGCGCTTCACGGCCAACGGCTCGACGCCGGTGGCCAACTTCACAGTCGCCTCGACCCCGCGCACCTACGACCGCGCCAGCGGCGAGTGGAAGGACGGCGAGGCCCTGTTCCTGCGCTGCTCGGTCTGGCGCGAGGCGGCCGAGAACGTGGCCGAGACGCTGACCAAGGGCATGCGGGTGATAGTCCAGGGCCGGCTCACCCAGCGCACCTATGAGACCCGCGAGGGCGAGCGCCGCACCGTGGTCGAGCTCCAGGTGGACGAGGTCGGCCCGTCGTTGCGCTACGCCTCGGCCAAGGTCACGCGCAATCCCCGGAGCGGCGGGTACGATGCCGCCGGGGCGCCCGGCGGTGGCGGCGGCGGTTACGGCCCGCCCGGCGGGGGAGGCTATGGCGGTGGCGGCTACGGCCAAGGCCCGGCCCAGGGCTCCGGCTACGGCGGCGGCTACGGCCAAGGCCAATCGGGCGGCCAGGGCGGCGGCTACGGCGGCGGCCCCTCGGAGGACCGCTGGGCCGCGCCGGGCGTGGCCGGCGACGCCGGCGACGACCCGCCGTTCTGATCCGCCCGCCCCCAACCTGACTCTGATTGACTGACAAGCAAAGGAACCACCATGGCCAAGCCGCCACCGCGCACCAAGCCAAAGAAGAAGATCAGCCCCGTCAAGCTGAGCCCGCAAGGCGAGATCGACTACAAGGACGTGGCGCTGCTGCGCAAGTTCATCTCCGACCGGGGCAAAATCCGCGCCCGCCGGGTGACCGGGGTCTCCGTCCAGGAGCAGCGCGCCATCTCCCGGGCGGTCAAGAACGCCCGCGAGATGGCCCTGCTGCCGTATTCGAGCTCCGGGCGCTGAGCCGACCCGACGAGGAGAAGACAATCATGGCCAAAATCATTTTGACGCACGAGGTCTCCGGGCTGGGCCAGCCGGGCGACATCCTTCAGGTCAAAGACGGGTACGCCCGCAACTACCTGGTCCCGCGCAAACTGGCGACCCCCTGGACCAAGGGCGCCGAGAAGCAGATCGTGACGATGCGCCGGGCCGCCAAGGCCCGCGAGATGGCGACCGTCGAGGACGCCCTGGCGGCGGCCGACAAACTGCGGTCCGCCAGCGTCTCGGTGCCGGCCAAGGCCGGGTCCGGCGGGCGCCTGTTCGGCACCGTCACGACCGCCGACATCGCCGCCGCCGTCAAAGCCCAGACCGGCTTCGACGTCGACAAGCGCAAGATCGAGCTCCCCGGCCGCATCAAGACCACCGGCCCCCACACAGTCCAGGTCCGCCTCCACGACGCAGTCGCCGTCCCAGTAGACATCCAAGTGACCCCCGCCTAAACCAGGGGACGGTCCTTTCGTCTCAGACTTGGGGACACACCTTCGCGGCGGCGGGCTCCGTCCCGCCGCTTGGCGCCGCCAGGATCCTGCGGCTGGCTAGGACTTGGGCGGCGGCCGTGACGGCCGCCACGAGGGCGGCGAAGACGGCCACCTGAACGGTTGGGATGGACAGGTCGTCGGCCTGGTCCGGCGCCTTGCGACCGCTGACCGCCCGCCAGGCGGCCTTGACCAGGTGGCTGGCGACGAATCCGGCGGCCATCGCGCCGGCGGCGCTGGCGATGCGTTTACTCAGCTGCATGCCACTCAGGGTAGTCTGGCTGGTGCAACGACAGGGGAGCCAACCTGGTCCGCCCAACGGCGGCCGAGCGGCTGAGAGTGCTTCTGGTGAATCCCGGGAGCAGACCCTCGAACCTGAACCGGGTAATGCCGGCGCAGGAAGTCGGGATTCTCCGTCGACCAGCTGGTCGGCGCCCTCCACCAGGCGGTCTGGCTCGGCCAGTCCGCCGGAGACAAGGAGGCATCATGCGGCGTCGTCCGTCCCAACCGGCCACACCGGCCGCAGCTGCCCGGTTCTCAGCCCCCGCCGAAAGCCCAAGGCGACCGCGCTTACCGGCGGCCCGGGCGGCATCGGGCATAATCGTCGCCCTGGCGGCCACGCTGGTGGCGGGCGGCTGCGGCGGAACCGGCCCGGAAACACCCAAAGCCCCGGGGGCAAACGGCCCAAGCGGGACCGTCAAACTGGTCACCCACGGCAGCTTCGCCCTGTCGGCCGAGGTCCTGGCCGACTTCACCGCGCAGACCGGGCTGGAGTTGCAACTGCTGCCGTCCGACGACGCCGGCGCCATGGTCAACCAATTGATTTTGACCAAGGACGCCCCGCTGGGCGACGCCGTGTTCGGGATCGACAACACCTTCGCCTCGCGCGCGATCGCCGAAGGCGTCCTGGAGCCCTACCAGTCGCCCCAAGCCGGACCCGAGCAGGACCCGCACACGGCCGGGCTGGAGGGCCGGCTGACAGCCATCGACTTCTCCGACGTGTGCCTCAACGCCGACCTCCGAGCCATCCCCGGCGGGGCCGACCTGACCTTCGACGACCTGGTCAAACCCGAATTCGAGGATCAACTGGTGGTCGAGAACCCGGCCACGTCATCGCCCGGCCTGGCCTTCTTGCTGGCGACCATCGCGGCGCGCGGCGAGGACGGCTGGTTGGAGTACTGGCGGGCGCTCAAGGCCAACGGCCTGAAGGTGGTCTCGGGCTGGAACGAGGCCTATTACGACGAGTTCTCCGGCCCGTCGTCCGCCGGCCAGCGCCCGCTGGTGGCCTCCTACGCCTCGTCGCCGCCGTCCGAGGTCCCGGCCGGCGAGTCCGCCCCCGCCACCGCCGCCGCCCTGGCCACCTGCTTCCGCCAGGTCGAGTACGCCGGCGTCCTGAACGGCGCGGCCAACCCGCAAGGCGCCCGCAAAGTGATAGATTTCCTGCTCAGCGCCCCGGTCCAGGCCGATCTGCCGGGCCAGATGTGGGTCTACCCGGTCAGACCAGACACGCCGCTGCCGGACGATTGGGCGCGCTGGGCGCCCTTGGCCGAGCGCCCGTGGAGCCTCGCCCCGAGCGACATCGCCGCCAACCGCGAGCGGTGGCTGGCCGAGTTCAACGACCAGGTTTTGGGGTAGCGCCGCGCATGGCCCGGCCGCCCGCCACTCCCGGCAAGCCCGCGCCGCCCGGCGTTCCGCCCGATGCCGCCCGCTCGCCCCGTGACACGCCATCGCCCGATGCCGCGTGGTTGCCCGGTACCGTCCGCTCGCCCGATGCCGCCCGCTCGCCCGATGCCGCCCGCTCGCCCGACGCCGCCCGCTCGCCCGACGCCGCCCAGTCGCCCCTCACTCACCGCCTGGCGGCACCGACGTGGTCCCGCCAGGCGCCAACCCGGCGCGCGCCCAGCCCGAGGCGCTCGACTCTGCGTCCGGAGGCCTTGCGTCCGGAGGCTTGGCAGCCGTGGGCGCGGCGGGCGGGGTTGGCGGCGGTGGCCGCGATCCCGGCGGCTTTTCTGGCCATATTCTTCATCTGGCCGGTGGCAACGCTGGTGGCAAGGGGATTCACGGCCGGGGGAAGCTGGGACTGGAGCGGCTTCGGGGACCTGGCGGGCCGGGCGCGGACTTGGCGGTTGATCGGGCGGACGGTCGGCCAGGCCGCCGCCACCACCGTCATCTGCGCGGCGGCGGCGGTGCCGGTGGCGTCGCTGCTCTACCGCCGCCAGTTTCCCGGCCGGGGATTCCTCCGGGCGCTGTTGACAATGCCGTTCGCCCTGCCGTCGGTGGTGGTGGGGCTGGCTTTTCGGGCTTTGCTTGGGGCGGGCGGGCCGCTCGGGTTCCTGGGGCTCGAAGATGGTTTCTGGCCCGTTCTGGCGGCGCTGGTCTTCTTCAACGTGGGGCTGATGGCGCGGGTGGTGGGCACTTTCTGGGGCGCCCTCGACCCCCGGCCGGAGCAAGCCGCGCGGGTGCTCGGGGCCGGTCCCTGGCGGGCGCTGGCGACCGTCACCCTGCCCGCCCTGGCCCCGGCCCTGGCGGCGGGCGGGTCGCTGGTCTTCTTGTTCTGCGCCACCGCCTTCGCCCCGGTCCTGATCCTCGGCGGGGCGACTTACACCACCGTCGAGACCGAGATTTACATCCAGACCGCCCAATTGCTCGACCTGCGCAGCGCGGCCGTCCTGTCAATTGTCCAGATGGGGGTGGTGGCGCTGGCGCTGTGGTTCGGCGCGACCGCCCGGCGCCGCCGCGAACGGGCGTTGCGCCTGACCGGCATCGGCCTGGTCGAGACGGCGGTGCCTGGCACCGGCGCCCCGGCCGAGGACGGCCGGGGCGGCGGCGGGATGGGCAGTGCCGGCCGGGGCGGCGGCGGCCGGGGCGGGCGCCGACCGGGCGGGGCGCGACCGGCCCTGGCAGCTGCGCCGACTTGGGCAGTCGACTGGCCGTCGCTGGCGACCACCGCCCTGATGGCGACCTGGATCGCATTGCCGCTGGTCAATCTGGCGTACCGGTCGCTGCGGACGAGCGCCGGCTTCGGGCTGGGGAACTACCTGGCGCTGGGCGATCCGTCACGCGCCGGGTTGCCCCACTCCCTGGCTGAGGCGGCCGCCCGTTCAGCGGTGGTGGCGCTGGCGGCCGGCGCCATGGCCCTGGGGCTGGGCTTGGCGGTGTCGGTGGTCCTGTCGCGGCGGCCGCGAGCCCGGTGGGCGCGGCGGCTCCAGGGCCTGTTCGACTCGGTGCTGATGGCGCCGCTCGGGGTCTCGGCGGTGACGGTCGGCTTCGGGTTCCTGATCACTTTGAACCGGGCGCCGCTGAACTTGCGGACATCGTTCTGGCTGATCCCGCTGGCCCAGGCGCTGGTCGCGCTGCCGCTGGTGGTCAGGACAATACTGCCGCCCATGCGGTCGGTCGATCCCCGGCTGCACCAGGCGGCATCGGTCCTAGGGGCGGCGCCGTGGCGAGTCTTCGTGAGCGTCGACGCGGCGCTGGCCCGCCGGGCGCTGGCGGTGGCGGCGGCCTACGCCTTCGCCGTCTCGGTCGGCGAGTTCGGCGCCACATCGTTCCTGGCCCGTCCGGACACCACCACTTTGCCGGTCGCCATCTACAAGCTGCTGGGCCGTCCGGGCGCCGACAATCTGGGCCTGGCCCTGGCCGGGGCCGTCTTGCTGGCTACGATGACGGTCCTGGTCATGGCCCTGACCGAGACCCGCTGGCGACTCCCCCGCCGCCCGCGCCAGCCACCGGCCGGATCGCTGCGGGCAGGACTGGCCACCGCGCCGACGCCCCCTGCGCCGCCCGCTTGGAGCCTCAACGGGCGGCGGCCATGACGGCGGTCGAGGGACCGGCCGGGCTGCTGGTCGACCAGGTTTCAGTCCATTACGGAACTGTCGCGGCCGTCGATGGCGTCAGCCTGGAAGTGGCGCCGGGCGAGGTCGTGGCGCTGCTGGGGCCGTCCGGGTCCGGCAAGTCGACCCTGTTGCGGGCCGTCGCCGGTCTTGAGCCGTTGACCGGCGGGCGGGTCTGCTGGGACGGCCAGGACCTGGCCCAGGTGCCCGTCCACAAGCGCGGCTTCGGCCTGATGTTCCAGGACGGGCAGTTGTTCCCGCATCTGAATGCGGGGGCGAATGTCGCCTACGGCCTGAGGATGGCCGGCGTCGGCCGGGCGGCGCGGGCCGCCCAAGCGGCCGAGTGGCTGGAACTGGTCGGCCTGGCGGGCTTCGAGGACCGCGACGTCTCGACCCTGTCCGGCGGCCAGGCCCAGCGCGTGGCCCTGGCCCGGGCCTTGGCCCCAAGACCGCGCCTGATGCTCCTGGACGAGCCGCTGTCCTCCCTGGACGTGGCATTCCGCCAGGAGTTGGGCGGGGCCGTCCGCTCGATCCTGGCCGCCACCGGCACGCCAGCCCTGTGGGTCACCCACGATCCGGCCGAAGCCGCCGCCGCCGACCGCCTGGCGAGCCTGTAGCCGCGGGCGGCGGCCCAGAGCGTCGGGCGGGCCCCGGGCCGCATCCGGCGGCGCCCCGCGGAGCGCGGCAGCGCTCAGCGCCTCACGGGGCGCGGCTAAAAGCGGTGGCGGGGTCGAGGCGGCGGCGCATGACGGCGATGGCCTCGGGGTTGGAGTCGGCCAGGACGAAGCGGCGGCCGAGCCCGGCCGCCACCGCGCCGGTGGTGCCGGAACCGGCGAAGAAGTCCGCCACCCAGTCGCCCGGCCGGGAGCTGGCCTGCACGATCCGCCGCAGAACCCCCTCCGGCTTCTGCGTGGCGTAGCCGGTTTTCTCGCGCCCGGTCGGG
>JAIROU010000061.1 GCA_031257375.1 Bifidobacteriaceae bacterium | reverse complement strand
GCTGGTTGACCTCATCGAGGCGGACCTGGATGAGGTCTTGTTTGCGGCTCATGATGCCGGCCGCGAGGTGGCCGGCCAGGTGCGCGTCGAGCAGCCGGTCTTGTTCGTCTTCGAGTTGCTTCTTCTCGGCCACCAGCGCCGGCAAGACGGAGGCGGGCGGGCAGTTTACGCAGGAACTGTACGTTTCCACAGAGTAGGAGCTTGAATTGGACGGCCAGATCAGTATTCCTCTTGACAGCGACGGGTTCATGCGCCGCGAGTGCCCTCACTGTGAGGATGAGTTCAAGTGGCACCACGGCCCCGCCAACGCGGAGGCGGAAGGCATGCCCGACCCGCCCGTCTACCACTGTCCTCTTTGCGGCAACACCGCTGGTCCTGACTCGTGGTGGACTCAAGCCCAACTTGAAGCCATCAGCATGGAGCCTGCATACTTCGGTGGTTTTGAGCCACCGTACTGGTGTGGGTGAGCCACCGCGCTGCTAGTTGTTGAGCCGGGGTTCCGGTGGGGTGAGCCACCTTGTTGACTGTTCGCCGGGCTGCGTCCAACCGGGTCGTGGCACGGCGAAAGGAACCAGAAGATGGTCGACTACAAGAGGATCCTCCGACTCCGCTCGGAGGGGGTGAGCCAACGCGGCATCGCGGACGCGCTGGGGTGTTCCAGGAACACTGTGGCGGCGGCGTTCGGAGCCGCGAAGGCGAAAGGAATCGGCTGGGAGGAGGTGGCGGCTCTCGATTCCGGCGAGGCCCGCCGCCTCCTGCTCGGCGAACCGCGCGGCCCGCGAGCAGGCCGCGCGGCCCCGGACTTCGCGCACGTCCACCAAGAGATGGGCCGCGCGCATGTGACGCTGCAGCTGCTGTGGACCGAGTACGCGGTCAAGTGCCGGGCCTCCGGCCAGACTCCTTACGCGTACTCCTACTTCACCGAGCAGTATCGCATGTGGGTCCAGGCGTCCGGCGCGGCCATGCGGATGGCCCGCGACCCGGGCGAGTCGATCGAGGTCGACTGGGCCGGCGACCCGATGGTGTTCGCGGACCCGGCGACCGGCGAGCCGCGCCAGGCGCGGGTGTTCGTGGCCGCTCTGCCGTATTCGGCGTACGCCTATGTGGAGGCTTTCGCCGACATGAAACTGCCCGCCTGGATCGAGGCGCACGTCCACATGTTCGAGTTCTTTGGCGGCGCCGCCAGGCTCTTGACTCCGGACAACCTTCGATCTGGAGTGTCGAAGTCGGATCGCTACGAGCCGGCGCTGAACCCGGCCTACGCCAGGTGCGCGGAGCATTACGGGACTGCGGTCATCCCCGCCCGCGTGAAACACCCGCGCGACAAATCTGTCACCGAGGGCAGCGTCAGGCATATCGCCTACCGGGTGGCGGCCGCCCTGCGGGACCGCCGGTTCGTCGGCCTGGCGGAGTTGAACGACGCGGTGTTCGAGGAGACCGCCCGGCTCAACGCGAAGCCGTTCCAGAAGCGGGAGGACTCCCGCTTAATAGTGTTCGAACGGGACGAGCGGGCGCGGCTGCGCCCGCTGCCGACGACCAGGTTCGAGTTGGCGGAGCTGCGGAAAGCGAAACTGGCGCCGAATTACCACGTCCAGGTGGAAACCAATTTCTATTCCGCTCCGAGCCGCCTGATCGGCCGGACTTTGGACGTGCGGGTCACGTCCCACACCGTCGAGTTGTTCGACGGGACGGAAAGGGTCGCGTCTCATCCGAGGCTGAAAGGAGCGAAGGGCCGCTACTCGACTGTCCCGGAGCACATGCCGCCGGCCCACCGGCACCAGTTGGCGGACTGGTCGCCAGCCAGGTTCGAGCAGTGGGCCGCCACGGTCGGGCCGTTCTGCGTCCAAGCCGTCCAGGTGATCCTCGGCTCCCACAAGATCGTCGAGCAGTCCTACAGGTCGTGTTTGGGGTTGCTGTCGCTGGCGAAGAAGCCCGGTGGGGCGGCCCGCCTCGAAGAAGCCTGCCGCCGCGCCCTGGACGCCGCCCCGAAGGTGTCGTACACGCTGGTCAAGAGGATCTGGGCCGATTGTCCGGTGGCGGCGCCCCCACCCGCGCCCGGCCCGTTGGGCGCCAAGGGGTTCGTCCGCGGGGCCGGCTACTACAACCGGGAAGGGGACGCGCTGTGATCGACCAGCAGACCATGGACCGATTGAAGATGATGCGCCTGTCGGGGATGGCAGCGTGCCTGGAGCAGGGCGTCGCGCCGGGCCAGGCCCCGCTGTCCGGCCCCGACCTGGTCAAAGCCGCGGTCGACTGGGAATGGGAGAGGCGCCGGAACTCGAAGCTGCGGCGGCTGCGCGGCCGGGCGCGCCTCGCCCAGCCCGACGCGGACCTGGCGGACGTCAAGGCGATGCCGGGCCGCAAACTCGACACCGAACTCCTCGCGCGGTTGGCGACAGGCGGCTACATCGCCAACTGCCAGGACGTGGTGCTGCAAGGCCCAACCGGTTCCGGGAAGACCTATGTGGCGCGCGCGTTGGCGAACAGGGCCTGCCAGCAGTCCCGCTCGGCGCTGTACCTGACGGCCGGCGACCTGTTCGACCGCATCGTCGTCGCCGACCGCCT
>JAIROU010000030.1 GCA_031257375.1 Bifidobacteriaceae bacterium | reverse complement strand
CGGCGATGGCGCTGACTGACTTCCAGCGCGAGGTAGTGCTCATCGCTATGGGCGTGGCCGCGCCGCGTGGGTTCGCGGTCGGCGGCGGCCTCGGTTTGCAGTTGCACGGCTTCGGTGACCGGCCGACCGACGACTTGGATTCCTACACCGCCGCGTTCGAGATCGAAGTGTTCGACGACGCAGTCGAAGCGTTGCGCGCCGCCCTGGGTGACGCGGGCTTCACCACTGAGGTCATCAGACGGCTCGACGTGTTCCGGGCCATGCGGGTGACCCGCGACGGTTCCGGCGAGTCGTTCGTGATCGATCTGGGCTACCACGGGCGCATCGCCCCGCCTGTGCCGAACGACGAGTACGGCGCCATCGAGGCCCTGGAAGACATCGTGATCGGAAAAGTGTCAGCCATGGCGCAGCGCAAGGCGCCCCGCGACTACATCGACTTCGACCAGATCAAACGTGACGGCCGGTGGACGCTCAGGCTGTTAGCGGTGACCGCCGCCCGGTACAACCCCGAAATTGGGATGGACGGATTCGTTCAGGCGCTCAAGGATGCCCGCCGCTCGCCCGCCGCCGTGCTCGAGCGTTACGGCGTCAACAAAGACGCGCTGGCGGACCGTCTGGAAACCTACGCCGAAGAACTCGAAACGGACCTCGAACACCGGCCACTCAGTCCGGACGAGCCGTGGATCAGCCCGCCAGGAACCGCCTCGCCGTGAGTCAGCCAGGGCCACCAGTCGCCAGACCAGGCACCGCAGTGACGAAACTGGAGGAGTGACTCCCCCGCTAGGGAGTTTCCGTCGGCGCCGCAACGCAACCCCGCGGCAAAGACTGCGGTTTCAAGAAGCGTGACGCCGGGCCACGATGAACACCGCGCGGTCGCTCATAAGGCCAGCGTTAACCCAGCGGAATCAACCGACACCGATCCAACACGACCCGATACAATCGGACCTGGAGATCATCCGTTCTCCCTGGTGAAACTAGGGAACGAGAACTGACCGCAGCCAACTGGAGCCGTCCAGAAGGACCAGGGCTCTGCCAGGGGGCCCCGGGTTCAAATCCCGGCATCCCGACCAGATGGTCAACTCTCGAAGTTGAGACATGATGAACCCGTTCGGTTTGGGGGCTCTTCGGGATGATGTGAGGGTGTCGTTCCGCGTGTTTGGGCGGGTGACAGGCTGTTTCTCTGTGGGATCTCAAGCGGGGGCTTGGCCGGGTTGTGTTGGGGTGGGGGGCGGGGCTATGGCCAAATTGGCGGCCCCGTGTCGCTGGTCGATGTGGCCGGCGCCCGGCCGAGCCGGCCAGAGCCGGCCGAGGCCGGCGCTCGTCGCGGCTGCCGCGTCGACCTCAACACTTCTTCCGGGCTCCCCGATCGAGACCAACAATTGTGGCGTGGTTCCCGATCGAGACCAACAATTGTGGCGCGGTTCCCGATCGAGACCAACAATTGTGGCGCGGTTTCGAATCGAGACCAACAATTGTGGCGGGGGCCTTTTCCCGTTGTGGCTGGTCAGCGGCTTGCGGGCGGTTTCGGGGGCGCGCGAAATGTTGGTCTCGATTGAAAAACCCGCGCGAAATGTTGGTCTCGATTCAGAAGCCCGGCTGGAGTGTTGGTGTCGATGGTGAAGCCCGGCGGAAATGCCGGCGCCGGCGAGTCGCGCGGGCGAGCGGCAGGGGCCGGGCCGGGGCGGTTTCCGCCCCGGCGGGCGGGCGGCCCGGGCGCCCTGGGACGGCGGCGCCGGTCCAGGCCTCGCAACGGGGCGCGGCCGGGGCGTCGGGGGTGCCGTCGCCGCGCAGCCCGGCCGCGGCGTCTACAACCCCATCGCCCTGATCAGCCCCGACGCTCAAACCTCCCAAACGCCCCAGCCGGACAGCCCCAACCACCCACACTTCCTGGCGAAGCCTCGGTTTGGGTTGGGATTTCTGGGGCTGCGGGATAACTCTGACAGGGCACTCCACCAGCCAGAACGTCCACTCTGGGGGCTGCGGCCCAGTCGATTTGGGTGATGTCGCCCAGGTTCGGCACACCGGGCCAGCGCGCGCCGAACACCCGCGCCACCGGCCCGCTGTTCTCGGAGAACCAGACTGTCTTGGCGTTGAAGACTTCCTCGACGGCCAGATGCAAGCCGCCATAGCCGGAAAAGAGACTCGCGGCGATTCGGCGTTTCGCGCCTGCGGGCGCACGGTGTTCGTGGGGGTGGCACAATGGCGGTTCGTCTCCAACAAGCCGGCGGCGGCCCCGACAGCTGCCTCGGAGAAACACGGCCGCTCGGGATTGTCAACCCACAGGTGCCCGGTACCGCCCTGCCGACGGCACCGGTTCGGAGCCCTGGACCCTGAGACAATGGCTCCGCCTCGCGGCCTCGTGAACGCATGGCACGGCCGAGCCCACTTGTAAACTTGCCCGTGTGGACCCTGGCGCCGTCTCGTCGCTCATCGTCGCCGCACTGGCTGTGGTCATATCGCTCGCCGCGATGCCCTACACGAGACGGGCTGCGAATGCCGCCAAGGCCCAGACCGAATTGCAGATCGAACTCGCCAAGCAGGCGACCCAGCCGAGAGTGTGGGTTGATGTGCGGGGCAACGAAGTGGACGGCCAGATGGTGGAATTGGTGGTGGGCAACTCGGGTCCGACCGTCGCCACGAACGTCAGCGCGACGTTTGATCCGCCTTTGCCGTACAGCGCCAGTTTGAGACACGGCGAGGCCGGCCCCCAGAGCCTCCGAGACGGCCTCCGCTCCTTGCCGCCCGGCCGCGAGCTTCGATGGCCGCTGTTCGTCGGCCGCGAATTTGAGAGCTTGGTGCCGGGCAGACAGTCCCTGCATCACGTCGTCATCAACGCGGACGGCCCGGCCGGGCCCCTCCCGGCCTTCGAGTACGACATCCAGTTGGCCGATTTCGCCCAGTCCCGCGCGCAACCAGGCGGCAGTCTCCACGACATCGCGACCACGCTGGGCGAAATCGGCAAGACACTCAAGAAGGCTTAGCGCGGGGCTTCCGAAGCGCTGCCGCGTTTCGTCAGCGGCGCTTCGAGACGATTGCAGTAGGCTGCCCGGAAAAGCAATAACCCCGGCGACGTGCTGACGCAGAGGCCTTCCGGGGTCTTCGCAGACCAAGGTACCACACGGAAGGGGACATGGACTCCGCCCAGCTAGACCACACCCGGATAGCGGCCGCTCTGTCCGCGGAACGCTTCGGCCCCTACCTGCGCGCCGCCGTTTAGACTCGTGGCCACAACAGCGGACGGCCGTTGGTCGGCCGACGCGGGTACCGATAGGAGGTGAGCGCGCTGTCCGAGCAGATCGCCAACGTGACGATTGACAGGGAAACCGCCGCCAGGATGCTTAACGCCGGTTGGGAGTTCGACTGGTCGCTGTCGGTTGGAGCGAGCGTGCAGAAGGTCGGCTACCTGGTGGGCGACCAACTACAGGGCCTGG
Organism: Bifidobacteriaceae bacterium; assembly: GCA_031257375.1. Lineage (GTDB taxonomy): Bacteria > Actinomycetota > Actinomycetes > Actinomycetales > WQXJ01 > JAIRTF01. The sequence continues at coordinate 8,670 of JAIROU010000030.1, read as the reverse complement.
TGCAGTTCGAGCGAGTGCCGGAATCACTGTTCAACTTCATCTACTTGATCGAGGCCGCTCCGTGGAACCGTGGCAGGCGGAAGGCGGTCGACGGGGTTGTGGGCGTCCTGTTCGCCACCGTGGCGCAGGACTCGCTCGACGCCGGCTTCGACGGGTTCGTCGCGTTCAAGAGCAAGACCGTCCTCAAAGACCACTATGTCAAGAAATACGGGGCCAAGGTATTGTTCGATGATCAGCTTTTCTTTGACACCGCCGCGAGCCTTAAACTGATCGCAGACTATCTAGGAGGGGACGATGGCTGAGGACGGGTTGGCGTGGCAGCGCGACACCCTGACCTGGGGCAGATCGGCCGTGCGGGACTACGACTTGGGCGCGGCCGCGAGGCGATCCGCTCTGCTTGGACGCGAACTCACGGCCGATGAGATGGAGAGCTTCAGGACTGACCGGCGAACTTCCGCGACGCCGCGCAAGAAGCTGGCCTTCGACGGAGAGCGGTACGCCTTCTCATAGCCGGACAACTCAGCCCGTTTCGCCGACGCGACCGGTTGCGCACCGCCAACGCCGCGCGCCCTTGGTGGGCGGGCCGGCGCCTGGCAGATTGGGAGGTCGGCCTCCCTGGGGCCGGGTTTGCATGCTCAGGGGTGCCGAGTCTGGCGTCACCCCGAATTCGGCGTGCTGGGCGCGCGGAGCGGGAGCCCCGGATCGCCGGCCAAGACTCCCGCCGTGGCCCACATTTTGCCCACATCAGATCCACCACGAGCCGCACTTCACGGCATCGTCCGGCAAGCCGAGTCGACCCGAAACCGCAGATCAGATGCCCTAAACGGCATTTGTCGGCACCCAGGGGCAAACACCGGAAAACCCAATCGGCCAAGCAGGGGGCCCCGGGTTCAAATCCCGGCATCCCGACAAAAAACCGGGTCTGACCTGCGCCGACACAGGTCTTGCCGGAGTGGTGTTGTGGTATCTAACGCGAGAGTTAACCCCGACTTTTGGCCGAGTTGTCCGGTGCCGACTTGGCGCCGGGGACGTTCGCGGTGCTGTGCCTCAGGCGGCCGGTTATGGTCTGGTCGCAGGTGACCCGGCCGCCTTTGCCCACCCGGCGGACGGCAGTCGAGGTCTCGACCCAGCCGGAGAAGCCGTCCGAGTCGACCAAGTCGAACTCGACAACGCCCCCCCGCTCCCGCGTGGTTTGGAAGAACGCGGCGGCCGGCGCGTCCAGCCGACCGGCCGCCAACTTGGGGATGGGCTTGCCCCGGGCGGCGGGGCGGGGCGGGGTAAGGTGGTCCGGTACACCATCTGCTGGGACTATCCGCCGCGCGGGCGGCCGCGCCTCGGGGCCGCTCTCCGGCGGCCTGACAAGCGCGAGGAGGCACCTGCCGGTGACGAACGACACGCCTGCGCCCCGTTGGCTGGGGATCATCGCCGACGATTACACCGGTGCGACCGATGTGGCCGGGAAACTGGTGCGGGAGGGTGTCTCAACACTCCAGTATTTCGGCGTGCCTCATCAACCGGCGCCGCCGCGCCAACACGAATGCTTGGTCGTCGCGCTGAAATCGCGCAGCCTCGAGCCTGCTGAAGCGGTCGCCTTGTCGTTGGACGCGGCCCGATGGCTGCTGGCTCAAGGCGTCCGCACCCTCTTCTTCAAGTACTGCTCGACCTTCGACTCCACCGCCAGGGGGAACATCGGGCCGGTGGCGGACGCGCTGGCGGATCTGACCGGCTCGCCGAGGGTGATCGTGGCTCCGTCGGTTCCTGAGCAAGGCCGCACCGTCTACCAGGGGCATTTGTTCGTCGGCGGGCAGCTGCTGAACGAATCGTGGATGCGGTGGCACCCGCTCAATCCGATGACGGACTGCAGCGTGGTCAGGTTGCTGGCGGCGCAATCGGCGAACGGCGTCGGCTTGGCGCCGTGGCAGGTCGTCAACCGCGGCCCGAGCGCGGTCGCGGCGGCCCTCGACGGCGCTTCGGCCCAGGGGCGCCGCCTGGTGGTGGCGGATGCCGTCACCGACGCCGACCTGGAGACGCTCGGGTCCGCGGTGGTGGACGACAGGCTCGTGACCGGCGCGGCCGGGCTTGCCGTCGGGTTGGCGAGGGCGAGAAGCCCGCGGTCGGCTGAGGGGCGGGTTCGGCTGGAGATGCCCGCCGGGCCCGCGGTCGTCCTGGCCGGGAGTTGCTCGCAGGCCACCCGCCGGCAGGTCTCCAACTACAGCGCCGCCCATCCCGCGTTCAGATTGGCGGCGGCGGGGGAGTCCGCCTCGCAAGAGGCCGCCCGGGCCGCGGACTTCGCCCTCGCCCACCGAGATCAGGCCCCCCTCGTCTACTCGACCGCCGAGCCGGACGAGTTGGCCAAGGTCCAAAACGAGCTCGGAGCGGCGCGAGCCGCTGCCACTGTCGAGAAGGCCTTTGCGGTGATTGCGAAAAGGCTGGTGGAACAAGGTTTCCGGAGGATCGTGGTGGCTGGTGGCGAGACTTCGGGCGCCGTTGTCGACGGCATCGGCGTGCGGGCGGTGGAGATCGGCCCGGAACTCGACCCGGGGGTTCCCTGGACGGTGACCGTCGAGGACCGGCCGATCGCGCTCCTGCTCAAGTCCGGGAACTTCGGCGGGCCGGACATCTTCGAAAGGGCGCTGCGGTGAGCCCGGTCCGGGGTGTTGCCGCCGCGGCGCCCGCCCGCCCGCCTGTCCGCCTGTCCGGCGCCGGGAGGGACACTAGCTCCGCGCCTGCCCGGCTTCGCCGTGGCGGATGTGGTCGAACTCCGGGTCGTCGGCGCGGGAGCGGTGCGGCCAGTCGAAGTCTTTCGACCGCCAGACGCTGAGCACCACCACCGCCACGGCGAGGAATGCGGAGACGAAGCCGATGCCCAGGGTCCAGCGCGCGCCGAGGGCGTCTCCGACCCAGCCGAGCAGGGGCGAGCCGATGGGGGTGCCGCCTATGAAGATGGCCATGTAGAGCGCCAGGACGCGGCCGCGCAGGGCGGGCGGGGTGGCCAGTTGGACGGAGGCGTTGGCGACGGTCATGGCGGTGAGGGCGAAGAACCCGGTCGGGACCAGGCAGGCGGCGTAGAACCAGATGTTCGGCGCGAAGGTCAGCCCGGCCGCGCAGACCCCGAAGCCGGTCATGGCCGTCACCACGGTGCGCATGCGCGGGTTGGCGCGCTTGGCCGCGATCAGCCCGGCGCTGAGCGAGCCGATCGCCATGGCCGTGCCCAGGAAGCCGAACTCCTCCGAGCCGACCCCGAACACCGCCGTCGCCATCAGAGCATTCGTGATCTGGAAGTTCATCCCGAAGGTGCCGAGCATGAAGACCGTGAACATCAGCAGCATGATGCGCGGGCTGCGGCGGACGTAGGCCAGGCCGTCGCGCACCGGGTGGGCCACCCTGATCCGCTCGGAGGGGTGGAGTTGGGCCGGGTCCTGCAGGGCCAGCGCCCAGATCACGGGCACGAAGCTGACCGCGTTGACGACCAGCGCCGGCCCCACCCCCCACCAGGCGATCATCAGGCCGGCCGCGGCCGGGCCGATCAGCCGGGCGGCGTTGAACGAGGTCGTGTTCAGGCCCACGGCGTTGGGGATCAGCCGCCGGGGCACCATCTCCGGGGCGTAGGCCTGGCGGGCCGGGCCGTCGAAGGCGGCGCCCACCCCGGCCAGGCCAGACAGCAGGTAGACGTGCCACAAGGCGACCGCGCCGGTCAGGACCAGCACGGCCAGCGCCAGCCCGGTGACCAGCATCGAGGCTTGGGTGATCTGCAGGAGCCGGCGTTTGTCGAAGCGGTCGGCGGCCGCGCCGGCTTGCCCGGCCAGCAACGCCATCGGCAGGAATTGCAAGGCCGTGGTCAGCCCCAGGGCGGTTGCGGAACGGTCCGTCAAAATGGTCAGGACCAGCCAGTCCTGGGCCACCCGCGCCATCCAGGTGCCGATGTTGGAGACCAAGCCGCCGAAGAAGAACAGCCGGTAATTGCGGATGCCGAGGGACGCGAACAGCGGCACGCCTCGGTGGCGGGGCTTCAGACTTCGACGGTACACCGACCAGCCAGTCTACGCCCCCGCCGCCGTCCTGCCCGGTCGGCGACCGCGAACGTAAACCCGGGTTTGGTCAGGCCCGCCCCAGGACGTAGGTCTGGATGGCCACGACCGCCGCGCCGCGCGCCCATTCGGTGAAGGGGGCCGGTTTCAGCAGGATCTCGACCGGGCTGGCGTGGTCCGACCGACCGGCCGCGAACTCGTCCCGCACCAGATCCCGGTGGGCGATCGCCAGGTCGACGCCCTCGCCGGAGGCGATGATGAAGGGCACGAAGGTGGTGTTGGCGATCAGCGCCAGCAAGCGCCCGTAGGCCCTGGCCGCGGCGGTGACGGCGGCGCGGGCGGCCGGATCGCCCTGGGCGGCTAATTCCAGCGACCGCTCGTAGGTGACCGGGCGCCCGGTCGCGGCGCTGACCCGCGCGGCCAGCGCGCCGGTCGTCAGCATCGCCTCGGCGCAGCCCTGGTGACCGGCCGAGCAGAGGGGTCCCAGCGGGTCGAGGGGGACATGCCCCAGCAGGCCGACGCCGACGTCAGGGCCGGACGCCCGATGCCGATGGGTCACCAAGTTGTAGCCCACGCCCGCGCCGGTGGTCACCAGGGCGAAGTCGGGCCGGTCGCGGCCGTCGCCGAACCACCGTTCGGCCTCGGTCCAGGCGGCCACGTCGTTGTCGACGGCGGTCGCCAGCCCGGTCGCCTCGCGCAGCATCGCCGCCAGCGGCACGTCCGGCTCCCAGCCCAGGTAGGGCGCGTGCCGCAGGATCTGATAGTCCTTGGTCAGGCCGGCGGCCGAGACGCCGAGGGCGGTGATCTGACCCACCTGCGAGCCCAGCGACGCCGCCAGTTCGGCCACCGTCTTGACGACCCCTTCCGGCGAGCGCTCCGCGAAGGGCGCGACCTGGCAGTCGATGACCTTCGCCCGGATGTCCGTCAAGACGCCGTGGGCCTTCTCGGCGGTGATCTTGACGCCGATGAAATGCCGCGACGACGGGTCTATGTCGAGCGGGCGCGAGGGTCGGCCGCGGCCTTCCGGGGGGCGCGGGTCGACCTCGAACAGCAGGCCGGCCTCGATCAGGGGCTTGGTCAGGCGGCTGAGGGTGGCCGGCGACAGGCCGAGGCGGCGGGCGATCTGGCCGCGGGGCACAGGACCGTGAACCAAGACTTCGACCGCGATGCGGTGGGCCTGGCCCTCCAGGGGGCGCCACGAGGGCGGTTCCACAAGTGGACCTCCAACTTCGGATCTGACTGGACCAATCGGCGGGCAGCGGGACGATTTTATTTCACGCGGCCATGCTACAGCGACCTTGCGGTCGTTTGGTGATCGGCCGCGCGACCGTTTCCGCACGATTGACGGGGGAGTTAGTGTTGTGTGAAACTAAGTGGGTGCGATCTGCGACGACGAAGTCCCCGCCGCCAGCCGACCAGGCGCCCGGCCCCATCCTGCACCTGCGGGCCGGCGGCGTCAGCCTTGTGCTGGACGTGGTCGGCCCCTATCTGCCGCGAGTCCTGCACTGGGGCGCCGACCTGGGCCAGTTGGACGCGGACCACCTGGCCGCCCTCGACCAGGCCATGCGGCCGCGGTGGACCTCGAACAGCCCCGACGACCCCCTCCGGCTGAGCGTCCTGCCGGAGAACTCGCACGCCTGGCCGGGCACCCCCGGCCTGGCCGGGCACCGGGACGGGCGGGACTTCTCGACCCGGTTCGTCGTCGGCGGCATCGGGCAAAGCCGACTGCCGGACGGGACGGCGGTCGTGACCGTCGCGGCCACCGACCCGGCGGCGGCGCTGGAACTTGGTCTGACGTTCGAGATGTCGCCGCGCGGGCTGGTGCGGACGCGGGCCGAACTGACCAATGCGGGCGGCGGGACCTACTACTTGGACGGCCTGGCGCTGGCCCTGCCGGTGCCCGCCCGGGCGGTCGAACTGCTCGACTTCGGCGGCCACTGGGGGCACGAGCGCCGCGCCCCGCAGCGCCATCCCTTCAACCAGGCCACCTACGCGCGCGAGGGCCGGCGCGGGCGCACCGGGCTGGACGCCTCGCTGCTACTGATCGCCGGCGAGGCGGGCTTCGCCTTCCGGCGGGGGCAGGTCTGGGCGGCGCACACGGGCTGGTCCGGCAACCACCGGCTGATCGCGGAGCGCCAGCCCAGCGGCGAGCGCGTCCTGGCCGGCGGAGAGCTGCTGATGCCGGGGGAGGTCGCGTTGGGCGGCGGCCAGAAATACGTCAGCCCCTGGGTCTATTTCGCCCACGGCGAGGGCCTGGACGACATGTCGGCCCGGTTCCACCACTTCGTCCGGACCCGGCCCGGCCGCCCGGCCGGTCCCAGGGCCGTGGTCGGCAACTCCTGGGAGGCCGTCTACATGGACCACTCCCTCGCCCGGCTGATCGATCTGGCCAGCGCCTTCGCGGAAGTCGGGGTGGAGCTCTTCGTGCTTGACGACGGCTGGTTCCGCCACCGGCGCTCGGACACGGCCGGGCTCGGGGACTGGTACGTCGACCCGGCGGTCTGGCCGGACGGCCTGCACCCGCTGGTCGACCACGTGCGCGGGCTCGGCCTGGAGTTCGGGCTCTGGGTCGAGCCGGAGATGGTCAACCTCGACTCCGACCTGGCCCGCGCCCATCCCGAGTGGATCATGGCCGCCGGCCACCGCCTGCCGCCGGAGTTCCGGCACCAGCAGGTGCTCAACCTGGGGATTCCGGAGGCGCTGGCCCACGTCACCGAACGGCTCGACGCGCTGATCGAGGAGTACCGGCTGACCTATCTGAAATGGGATCACAACCGGGACCTGATCGAGGCGGGCGACCAGTTGACCGGCCGGGCCGGCGTCCACGCCCAGACCGAGGCCGTTTACGGGCTGTGGGAATACCTCAAGCGGCGCCACCCGGGTTTGCGGATCGAATCGTGCTCGTCCGGCGGCGGCCGGGCCGACCTGGGGATTCTCACCCTCGCGGACCGGATGTGGGGGTCGGACTGCACCGACGCCCACGAGCGGCAGGCCATCCAGCGCCACACCACGCTGCTGGTCCCGCCCGAGATGGTCGGCTCACACATCTCGGCCGACCAGAACCACCAGACCCAGCGCCGCCTCTCCCTGCCGATGCGGGCGGTCACCGCCATGTTCGGCGACCTCGGCGTCGAATGGGACGTGACCGGCCTGGACGCGGCCAGGCGGGCGGAGTTGGCGGCCTGGATCGCGCTCTACAAGGACTGGCGGGAGCTGCTCCACACCGGCGACGTGGTCCGGACCGACCACCCCGACCCCGCCCTCTGGGTGCACGGCGTGGTCGCCGCCGACCGGTCGAAAGCCCTGTTCGCGCTGGTCCCGATGGCCACGTCGATGACGTCCCCGCCGGGCGAGTTCCGCCCGGACGGGCTCGACCCGGACAAGACCTACCGGGTCGCGCCGCTGGCGCCGCCCGGCCGGACCGGCGAGGGCCACATCTACCAGCCGCCCGCGTGGTGGTCCGAGGGGCTGACCGCGAGCGGCAGGGTCTTGATGGGGCGCGGCCTGCGCGCCCCCGAACTGCCGCCGGACAGCCCGGCCCTGGTGTCCTTCACCGAACAACTGGCCTGACCAGCGGCCTGCGTCCAGACTCCGCGCCGACACGGGCGCGCGGGTGCGGCGCTGCGGTGACGGTCGCTCGGTCGCCCGATGCCGTCGGGCCAGCTCGGCGGCCGGGGTTTCGGGTTTGCCGCCGGGCCGGGCCGGGCAGAGGGTCGGCCGGGCGGGGGGGGGGCGCACGGGCCTGGTCGGCGCCGAATTCAGCTCCAAAAAAACTCGAACAACAGTTGTGTTTGCCGGGGCCGGTGCGCTATATTTGTTCCATGTGCGAAACGCCGGAGCGGGGTACTCGGGAGGGTCTGGACGGACCCTGCCGGGGTGGTTCCGGCCGCGCGCCGGCGGGCGAGGGCTTTTGGGCGGCGCCGGGCGTGGAGGGGCCGGAAACCTTCGAGGGCGCCGGGAGCCCGGACGGCCCGGACGGGGCCGCGCCTGCGGGCGGGACCTCCAACTCAGACGGCGCGGGTGGCGCGGCCGGCCCGGACGGCGCCAGCAGCATGGAAAGCCCGGCGGAGCCGGCGGGCGCGGGTGGCGCGGGTGGCGCGGCCATTCCGGCCATTCCGGCCATTCCGGCCAGTCCGGGCGGGCTGGCGGGCGGGGGTTTTTGGGCGGTGCCGGGCGTGGACCGGCCGGGCGCGCCCGGCGCGCCGGAGCCGGGCGTGGCGCCGGTCGGGTCGTACCAGCCGGAGGCGGACCCGCAGGTGTCGGAGGTTATCGCCATGGTCCGGAAGCTGGGCGGGGTCGGCCAGCTGGTGGCGGTGGCGCACGCGACTGCCCTGGAGCTGGGGTCGCGGGTGGGGCCGGGAGCGCCGGACGCGGCCGGCGCGGGCGCGGGCGCGAAGACGTTGGACCACATCACCGGTTTGATGGAGGCGGGCAACGCGCTGGGCGCGGTCACCTCCGAGCTGGTCGGCGCCGCGGATCGGGAGGGGCTGGCCAACCGGGCCACGGCCACGGGCGAGGTCACGTGGTTGATGTTGAAGGCGAACCTGACCCGTTCGCAGGCTTCGCGGTTGGTGGTGGGGGCGCGCAAGGCGGCGCGGTTCGGCTTGGCGCGGCGGGCGGCTTTGGCGGGCGGGGTCAACCA